>DASVMV010000361.1:0-5307 GCA_036384155.1 Micromonosporaceae bacterium | reverse complement strand
CAGGCCGGTCGGGCCGGCCGGCAGCTCGTGCGGCCGCAGGGTCACGTTGAGGCCGATTCCCAGTACGACCGCGGACGTCGCGCCGGCGGCGGCGGGCACCGTTTCGGCCAGGATGCCGCCGCACTTCGCATCCCCGACCAGCAGATCGTTGGGCCACTTCAGGACGCCTTCCACGGCCGCCACCCGGTCCACCGCGGCGACCAGCGCCACCCCGGCCAGTAGCGGCAGCCAGCCGTACGCCGATGGCGGCGCGGCCGGCCAGCCCCGGTCCGGAGCCGCCCGTCCCGGCCGCAGCAGGACGCTTGTGGCGAGCCCGGCGCGAGCCGGCGAGATCCAGGTCCGGCCGAGGCGCCCCCGGCCCGCCGTCTGCTGCTCGGCCACGACGACCAGCCCTTCCGCCTCGCCGGCCCCGGCGGCCTGCGCCACGTCGGCGTTGGTGGATCCGGTCTCCGCGTGCAGCACCAGGCTGCGCCACGGCCCGTACGGCTCGACCAGCGCCCGCTGCAGCCGCCGTTCATTCAGCGGCGGCCGGTCCAGGTCGGTGTACGGCGAGCTGGGCATCTGGCCAGCCTACGGCCCGGGTCGGGACCGCCGACGGGAACGGCGCCGGCCGGCATCGTTACGATCCACCCGTGACTAGCGGGACCGACACCGGCATCGACATCCACACCACCGCCGGAAAGCTGGCCGACCTCGAGCAGCGGATCGACGAGGCGGTACACGCCGGATCGGCACGTGCGGTCGAGAAACAGCACGCGCGGGGCAAGAAGACCGCCCGGGAGCGGATCGAGCTGCTGCTCGACGAGGGCTCATTCGTCGAGCTCGACGAGCTCGCCCGACACCGGTCCACCAATTTCGGACTGGACAAGACCCGCCCGTACGGCGACGGTGTGGTGACCGGCTACGGCACCGTCGACGGCCGGCAGGTGTGCGTGTTCGCCCAGGACTTCACGGTCTTCGGCGGCTCTCTCGGCGAGGTCTTCGGCGAGAAGATCGTCAAGGTGATGGACCTGGCCATGAAGATCGGCTGCCCGGTCGTCGGCATCAACGACTCCGGCGGCGCGCGCATCCAGGAGGGCGTGGTCAGCCTCGGCCTCTACGGCGAGATCTTCTTCCGCAACGTACGCGCCTCGGGGGTCATCCCGCAGATCTCCCTCGTCATGGGGCCGTGCGCGGGCGGCGCGGTCTACTCCCCCGCGGTCACCGACTTCACGGTGATGGTCGACCAGACCTCGCACATGTTCATCACCGGCCCCGACGTGATCAAGACGGTCACCGGCGAGGACGTGGCGATGGAGGACCTGGGCGGGGCGCGGACCCACAACACGAAGAGCGGCAACGCCCACTACCTCGCGACGGACGAAGATGACGCGATCGACTACGTCCGGGCGCTGCTGTCGTACCTGCCGTCGAACAATCTCGATGAGCCGCCGGTGTTCGACGCGCCGGCCGACCCGACGGTGACCGACGAAGACCGGGACCTCGACACGCTGATCCCGGACTCGGCCAACCAGCCGTACGACATGCACCGGGTGATCGAGCACGTTCTCGACGAGGGCGAGTTCCTCGAGGTGCACCCGCTCTACGCGCAGAACATCGTGGTCGGGTTCGGCCGGGTCGAGGGCCGGCCGGTCGGCGTGGTGGCCAACCAGCCGATGCACTTCGCCGGCACGCTGGACATCGGCGCCTCGGAGAAGGCGGCCCGGTTCGTACGCACCTGCGATGCGTTCAACATCCCGGTCCTCACGTTCGTCGACGTACCCGGCTTCCTGCCCGGCACCGACCAGGAGTGGGACGGCATCATCCGGCGCGGCGCGAAGCTGATCTACGCGTACGCCGAGGCGACGGTCCCGAAGGTCACCGTGATCACCCGCAAGGCCTACGGCGGGGCGTACGACGTCATGGGCTCCAAGCACCTGGGCGCCGACCTGAACTTCGCCTGGCCGACGGCGCAGATCGCGGTGATGGGCGCACAGGGCGCGGTGAACATCCTGTACCGCTCGGAGCTGGCCGCCGCCGAGGACCCGGCCGCCGTCCGCGCCGAAAAGATCACCGAGTACGAGGACAGGTTGGCCAACCCGTACATCGCAGCCGAGCGCGGGTACGTCGACTCGGTGATCGCGCCGCACGAGACGCGGGCGCAGATCGTCCGGGCGCTGCGGGTGCTGCGTACCAAGCGGGAGACCCTGCCCCCGAAGAAGCACGGCAACATCCCGCTCTGACTCCCCAACTCCCCGGCTACGCGTGGACGAGTTCTTCGAGAGCGCGCAGCGGGAACTGGCCGGCGCCGATCCGCTCGCGCAGTGCCCGCCGGACCGCCAACTGGACGGCGGCGTTCAGCGGGGTCGGTACGCCGTGCAGCCGGCCGAGCAGCGCAATCTCGCCGTTGAGGTAGTCGGTCTCGGCCGAGCCCGCGCCCCGGGCCAGGCTCTGCCAGGTGGAGCCGCCAGAGCGCGGCTGGCCGTGCACCGGCAGGATCTTCACCTGGTCGCCGCGGTCCGCCGCCTCTTCGGCCGGCGAGGAATGCGCGATGCCGCCGGCGGCGAGCACCGCCGCACCTTCGCGCTCCACCGCCTCGGTCAGGTGGTTCGGGATCTGCTTGCCGAGCAACGCCTGCAGGCCGTTGCCCAGGTTGCGCAGCAGCTTGCCGTACTTCCACCGCATGACGTCGTCGCGCACGAGCGCGACGAAGCCCGCCGCCACGAGATCGGCGGCGACCGTGCGGGTCGTCCCGTCCGACCCCGCCGGGTAGCGGCCGATGTGCAGCATTCCCGGGTGCGGGTGCCCGCTGGACACGACGACGCCCGGTGCCAGGTGCGTAGCCGGCAACCACACGCACACCGGATGCACCCCGGCGAAGTAGCGCAGCGCCACCCGCTCGTTGGCCACCCCGTTCTGCGCCGTCAACAGCGGCAGCCGCTCGCCGGCCGTACCGCCGCCGTCGACCGGGACGTCGGCCCAGGCCCGCACGGCCGCCTCGGTGTCCTGGGACTTCACGGCCAGCACCAGAGCGGCGTCCGGCGGCAGCACGAGGCCGGCGGGATCGCCGAGCGCCGGCAGCCGGACGGCGTGGTCGCCGTCCGGCGTGTGGAGGGTCAGTCCGCGTTCCCGGATGGCGTCGAGGTGGCTGCCGCGGGCGACCAGCGTCACGTCGCGGCCCGCCCGGGCCAACAGCGCGCCGATCGTGCCGCCCACCGCGCCGGCGCCGATGATCACAAATCGCACGGAGGACATTCTGCCCGGGCGAACCGCCGGCCGGCGGGCGGCCCCTGGCCAACCGCCCGGGACGGCCCATGGCCAACCGGCCGGCGGGCGGTCAGCGCGGCAGGCTGACGTCCGGGAGGTACGCGCCGAGCAGCGAAACCGCCCCGACGAGTAGCACGAGTACGGTGGCCACGCCGAAGAACCCCACCCAGACCAGGCCCGGTACCCTGGTGACCCAGGCGAGCTGGTCGGCGTCGGACTGCGGCAGCCGGCCGCGCCGGCGCATGGCCTGCAGTTCGGCGACCGGCCGGACGCCACCGAGCAGCAGGAACCACACCCCGACGTACGCGAACGCCGCCTGCACCTGCGGGCTCGCGTACCACGACACGGCGAGTACGACGGCACCGGTGACCACACTGGACAGCACGCCGTACAGGTTGCGGATCATGACGAGCATCCCGAGCAGCAACGCCACCGCGACCCACAGGAGAAGCGTGATCCGGTTGCCGCCGAGCAGCAGGGCGCCGGCCAGCCCGATCAGCGACGGAGCGAGATAGCCCGCGAGCAGAGTGAACACCATTCCGGGACCGGTCGGCCGCCCGGCCGACAGGGTGAGTCCCGAGGTGTCGGAGTGCAGCCGGATGCCGCGCAATTTTCGCCCGGTCAACAGCGCGCCGAGGGCGTGGCCGCCCTCGTGGGCGATCGTGATCGTGTTCCGGGCGATCCGCCACGGTGACCGGACGGCTACGAGGAGGAATGCCACCACGGCGGTGGCAGCGACGAGCAGCGGCGGCGGGTCCGGCTGCGCGCCCAAGAGCCGGTGCCACAGGTCGGTCAGCTCGTCGATCGACACAGCCGGCGAGCCTACCTGCCGCCGCCCGCCGAGTGCCTACCGCCCGGCGGGCGGCAAATAGCGGCAGCGGGATCGGTTATCACCCGTGGGTCATAACTGGTCCGGCTGCCGCTATCGTGCTGGCCCGGCCGGTTGCCGGTTCACGGCGTGACGCGATGCCTTGCCGCCCGGGGTGCCACCGGCACCGTCTCGTTCGTCGTCACGGCGCGGCGAATCAGCAGCCAGGTGGCCCCGGCGAGGGCCAAGACGCCGGCGAGCGCGATCAGAGCTAGCAGCCCCGCATGGGCCAGGATCAGCAGCACGTCGCCGATAGCGACGAGCATCCACAGCGCCAGGCTGGGCTTTGCCATCTGTCGTCGGTAGCTCACTCTTGCCTCCTTCCGTCGTGGCACTTGAGGTACCCCACCGGGCAGGAGGTCATGCACTATTTACGCGGTTCGAATCCGTCCGCGATGAGCTTGAACCGGGCCTCGCCGACCCGGTCCCACTCCGAGGCGGGCAACCGGTACTGGATTGCGTAAGCCTGCTCACCAGGAGTAGTGATGAAGTTCCGAAGGCGAACGTGCATGCGGACGCCGTTGACGGTTTCCAGCCAGTCCCAGTCGGCCGCGTCGGCGAAGTAGCCCTCCACCCGGCGGATCTCGCCGACACGCTCATAGTTCACGGCGTGTGTCCGGCGGTAGTCTTCGTCGGCCCGCAGGTCGGCCAGCGCGTCCCGCTGGACCTGCGTCGAGGTCTGGTCAATCATCAGCCGGCGGCTGTCGGGCCCGCTGAAGTACACCTGGGGACCCCACGCGTAGGTACGCCGGCTCTCCCGCCAGCCCTCCGGGACCGGCACCTTGAATCCCGTCGGGTCCGAGTGCAGGCGCCAACCGGCCGGCAACGCCGTCGCGGGGTTGCCCGGCTTGGTGGTTGCGGCCGGTGGCGGTTGCGCCGGAAGCGCGCTGGTCTGCCCGGCCGCCGGGCCCGAGGTCCGCGGTGCCGCGGAGGTTCCCGCCGCCGACGGAGAGGGCGTCGATGTGGCCTGATCCTGGCCCTGGGCGTCCGGCTTCCGGCCGGGACCTTTGTCGAGGAGCGCCACGGCGAGGACGACGCCAAGGGCCAGGAGCGCGGCAACCGCCAGGATCAGCCAGTTGCGCCGATGCGTACTGCCGGTGGTCAACCCGCCGGCAACCGAGGGTCGGGCCGTCCCGATCGCCCGCTCGGTCGGCTGGACCTGCGCGGGCGGAGCCTGCTTGGTGTCCGCCACG
>DASVMV010000360.1:0-2142 GCA_036384155.1 Micromonosporaceae bacterium | reverse complement strand
GATCAGCACCGGCGACGACGAAGACGGCCGCTGCCCGTCCACAGTGGACGACGAGACGAAGCCGGGCGGCCTGCACTACTGCGAGCTCTACGGGACGCACGACCAGGTCAGGCACGTGTGCATCTGCGGCCACGAGTGGCCGGTCGCCGACCAGCCGGTATCGGCGCCGCGCGATGCGGCCGAGTGAGAATCCCGGAAGGGGCGCCGCGATGTCCATCACTCCGGCGCCCCGACCGGCAGCCGACCCGTCGGCCTGGTCCGTCATCGAACGGGCGCAGGCCGGCGACGCCGACGCGTTCGCCGAGCTCTACACCGAACACCGCGCCGCAATCCACAAGTACATCCGCGGCCGGCTCGGCCACGAGCTCGCCGACGACATGACACAAGAGGTCTTCGTCCGCGTCCTGAAGTACGTCCGGACTGTGGAGTACAACGGCCGGCCGCCGGTCGCATGGCTCATGACGATCACCCGCAACCTCGTCATCGACTACACCCGCGGCGCCCGGTGGCGGCACGAATCGAGGAGTACCGGCATCGACGACCTGTTCGACCAGGTCGACCCGGACCCCGGGCCAGAAGCCGCCGCCGAGATTGCCGCGCTCCGCCGCACTGTCCACGCCGCGCTGGCCCGGCTCCGCCCGTCGCACCGCCGCGTTCTGACGCTGCGGTTCTTGCAGGGCCTCGACCTGTACGAAACGGCTGCCGCGATGGGCACCACCTTCGAGCAGACGAAGTCGCTGCAGTTCCGGGCTACCCGGGCGCTGGCCAAACTCATCACCCGTGAATCTGTGGAGGCATCAGCAGCATGACCATCAAGCGCGTCAACCATGGGCGCGGACACTCCTACGTGGACACCGACACGGGCCTGAAAATCCCCGGCGTCACCACGATCACCGGCGACGGCGTCCCGAAGAAGGCGCTGATCGAATGGTCGGCGACCGCCACGATCGACTACGCGATCGACCACTGGGCGGACCTGTCAAAGAAGCCGGTCAGCGTCCGGGCGAAGGAACTGAAGGGTGCCCGGTACGCGACGAAGGACACCGCCGCGAACCGCGGCACGCAGGTCCACAAGCTGGCCGCGCAACTCGTCAACGGCGTCAAGGTCGCGGTACCCGACGGCCTCGAGGGCTACGTCCAGTCGTACGTGCGGTTCCTCGACGACTTCGACGTCGAGCCGCTGTTCGTCGAACAGACCGTCGTGTCCCGCACGCACCGCTACTGCGGCACCCTCGACCTGATCGCCGAACTACTCGACCCGGACGACCCCGAACCCGACCCGGCCGTCCGCGGGCGGCTCCGGTGGCTGCTGGACGTCAAGACGAACCGGTCCGGCATCTTCGGAGAGACCGCGCTGCAGCTGGCCGGGTACCGGTACGCCGACGCGATCGTCGACGACGACGGCACCGAGCTCGACATGGTCGACGTCGACCGGACCGGCGCAGTGTGGGTCCGCCCGGACGGGTACGACCTGGTACCGGTCGAGGCCGGCCCGCTGCAGCACCGGCACTTTCTGTACGCGCAGCAGATCGGCGAGTTCATCGCGTCGGACCGGGACCTGATCGGCGACCCGATCGTGTCGCCGCGCACGTCGACGTACCGGCTGGTCGCCGCCGACGAGCCGACCGCCGACGAGCGCTACCTCGCCGAGCTCGACGAGCGCGACGCCGCGATCGCCGAGCGCAAGGCTGCGGAGGCGCTGTTCTGATGGGCGACCCGACACCCGACCTGGCCGCCGCGCTGGCGAAGCTGCAGACCCGGCTACCCGACGTCAAGAAGACGGAGAAAGGGCAGGCCGGCAACCGGGAAACCCGGTACGCCGACCTCGCGAACATCAGCCGGCAAATCCTGCCGCTGCTGGGCGAGCTCGGCCTGTCGTTCACGTCGTACCCGACCCTGAACGACAAGGGGACGTTCGTGCTGCGGTACGAGCTCATGCACAGTAGCGGCCAGTCGAAGGGCGGCGACTACCCGCTGATGGGCAACAGCCCGCAGGCGCATGGGTCCGCGATCACGTACGCCCGGCGGTACACGCTGATCGCGGTGACCGGTGTCGCGCCGGAGGATGACGACGACGCGGCGACCGCGCAGGCTGAGGTTCAGGCCGGCGGACGGACGGCGCAGCGCGCGGCCCGGCAGCCC
>DASVMV010000359.1:0-3073 GCA_036384155.1 Micromonosporaceae bacterium | reverse complement strand
AGCAGCACCAGCCAGCGCGGCACCCAGCGGAGGATCTTGCCGACCAGTGCGAGCGCGAGCACTGCGGCCAAGATCTTGAGCACCGCCGTGGCCCAGAGCAGCGCCACGAACGCGGGGTCGCGGGCCAAAGCCGGGCCCTCTACCGCGGCTCCGATTGTGCCTTCCCCCAGGCGTCCGCCGGCCGCCCAGTAGAAGCTGACCATGGCGAACGTCAGCGCCCAGAGGCAGGCGGCGTATCCAGACCAGCCGCCCGGCCGGACGCCACCAGATCCGCTCGCGTCATCAAAAGTGTGGGCCGAGAGGTCGGCGTGGCCGCACGAACCACTGTGGCGGCCGGTCTCCGCTCCAAAGCTGGATCCGCTGGTCATCAGTACTTCCCATTGATTGGATTTCGCGGCTCTGAAGCAATGCCGGCCAACCGTTCCCCACCGAGGGGGCGGAGGCCTCCGCCGCGCCGAAAGGCTCGGCGAGTCGTGTGATCGGTGGCGGCGCTCTGCGGGCGTGGGCCGAAGATGCGCCGCTGCTTGGCGGTGATCTGGAGGTCGTTGATGCTCGCTTCCCGTCGCCGCATCAGGCCGCTGGCGTCGAGCTCCTTTGCCCACTTACGGGTCAGGAAGGCGAGGATTTCCTCGCGGCCGATGGGAACTGGTCGCGGTTGCGCCAGACCGAATCCGGTGTGTAGGCGATCGCCACGCGCTGCGGGTCGCGGCTGTTCCAGGCGTCTTCGGCGGCCTGGACCTTGGCCCGGGCGGTTTCGGCGGTGAAGGGTGGCAGCGGGCGGGTCATGCGTCCTCCTTAGCGATGAGTTGGCGGTATCGGGGTAGGTGGCGTACGAAGCCGGCGGTGACGGCGCCGACCACGTGGCCGTTGCGGTGGTATTCGGCGAGGAACCGGCCGTCGGGTTCGGACGCGGTCAGATGTAGCCGGTAGTCGGCTCCGGTGAAGCCGATGGATTGCAGCCGGTGGCCGTAGAGGTGGCACCAGAACGATGGAACCGGGTCGAAGGTATCGGCGACGCCCAGCAGCGCCCGGGCCGCGTGCGCGCCCTGGTCCACGGCGTTGCTGTAGTGCTGCACGCTGATCAGCCGCCCGTCGAGTAGGGGCGACGGCCAGCGGGCGACGTCTCCGGCGGCAGCTACGCTCGGCGCGGCCAGCCCGGCGCGGTTGACGACGACGCCGGCATCGAGGCGCAGGCCCGAGCCGTGGAGCCAATCGACCTGCGGTTCGGCGCCGAGGGCCACCACGAGCAGGTCGGCCGGCAGCACCGTTCCGTCGTCAAGGCGTACCTGCTCGACCTTTCGGGTGCCGGAGACCGCGACAATCCGGCGGCCGAGCCGCAGATCGACGCCGTGGGCGCGGTGTAACTCGGCGACGATCGCGCCGATGCGTTCGCCGAGGGGTCGGCGCAGCGGCACGTGTTCCCGTTCCACCAGGGTGACCGGCAGGTTCAGCCCGCGAAGGGTGGCTGCGATCTCCGAACCGATGAACCCGGCGCCGGCGACAACCACGCGGGGGTTTGTTGTGAGCGCGGCGCGCAACGCATTGGCGTCGTTGAGCCCGCGCAGCGTGACCATGCCGGGCAGCTTGCCGGCTCCCGGCAGCCTGCTGGCTCGTACGCCGGTGGCGATCACCAGGCCGTCGAACGCGACGGGCGGCAGTCGGCCGCGCCGGAGGCTGCGCGCGGACAGGTCCAGGCCGATGGCGGGATGGCCCAGAAGCCAGGTCGCGCCGATCTCGTCGGCGCCGTGCAGGGTAAGGTCGCCGCGGCCGAGAAGGTACTCCTTGGACAATGGCGGTCGCCGGTACGGCCGGTGTGGTTCGGCGCCGACCATCACAAGTTCACCGTCGTGTCCCAGCCGACGCAATTCCTGTGCCGCGGTCAGGCCGGCCAGTCCCGCTCCGGCTATGGCGATGCGGCGCATCGGCTACGCCCCGTCCAAAAAGATGGCTTGCACAGGGCAGGCGCGGGCGGCCTGTTCGATGACGGGGCGTAGGGCGTCGCCCGGCGTGGCGTCGTACACGAGTTCGTCATCGTCGTTGAGGGCGAAGGCCTCGGGTGCGGCGAACACGCACTGGGCGTGGGTCTGGCACTGGGTCATGTCGACGCGGACGCGCATGCTCGTTCCAATCTCGAGAAGGTGACGTCAGGCGGGGTTGAAGCGGGAGTACTTACCGAACGACCAGCGCAGCGGGCTTCCGCCGGGAATCTGGACGACCCGTTCGACGTCGAAGTCGATCAGCCGTTGAGCGCCGGGCAGCGCTGCCGCCCGGTCTGGATCCCAGTCGACGCGGGCGCGGCCGGTCAGCTGCAGAGTGTCGCCCCGCTCCCAGTCGAGGAACAACAGTCCGCAGCGCGGATCCAGCTCGAGGTTGCCCAGCGTCATGAACATCGAGTTGCCGACGTAGTCGGGCCAGGTCAGCCGCCGGCTCCCGGCAACAGTGACGAAACCCGGGTTACCGCCGCGATGCGACGTGTCGCTGCCGAGCCCGGACGCACGGGTCGCGATGAAGAAGGTGTCGGCCGCTGTGATCCAGCGCTGTTGGTCGCCGCTCAGGTCCCTGCTGACCACCGCGGCCCTGCTTACCGCAGCGGCCCCGCGTTCGACGCGAGCCCGGGTCTGGATGTACTTCGGGCAGTTCGCGTACACCTGCTCGGTCTGGACCACGAGCCGGTCGCCGTCCCGGCTGGCTCGGCCGTTGACCCGCATCCGTTTCCGGCTGGCCGGTTCGATGGCGAGCATTCCGATGTCGCGGTCGGTGTCGAACTGGCCGGCGAGCGGGTCCTCGGCAGCAGGCAGGGCCTGGGCAACGATGGTGCGGTCGTCGATAGCGGTGGTGAAGCCGGGTGGGCCGGTCAGCACGCTGGCCCACACCGCTCCGGCGTCGTCCGCGGCCCCTATGGCGATCATCCACAGCTGGCCGAGGAATTCGGCGGCCACGGGTGGGATGGCAGCGCCCACGCCGGAAGACCCCCAGCCGTCGACGGTCACGCCGGCGCGGCGCTGCACCGCGCGCTCTCCCTCGTGAATCATGAGGGTCTCCTTAGGACGTCGGTGGCCCGGGCTGTCGCCGC
>DASVMV010000358.1:0-4248 GCA_036384155.1 Micromonosporaceae bacterium | reverse complement strand
CGTTACCGCCAGAGCCGGCCGCGGCGGAGCCGGCTCTGGCGGAGCCGATCGCGGCGGTGCCGTCGGCGGACTCGACCGCGGCCGTTCCGGCCACGGCGGCCGCGCCGCCGGCCACCTCCCGCAGTCGTCGCCGCAGCGCCGGGTAGCCGGGGTAGCCGAGCGCCATGGCGAAGCGGGTGACGGACGGCTGGCTCACTCGGGCCAGCTCCGCGAGTTCCGACGCGGACAGGAAGGCCGCCGTGGTGCTGTGCTGCAGAAGGCTGTGCGCGATGCGGCGCTGCGTGGGCGTGAGCCGGACGCCGCGGAAGAGTTCGAGCACCGCGTCCGCCTGGCTATTCACGTGACGACTCTATGCAAGAAGTCATTCAGCGAGCAACGCCACCGGCCCGCGTGATAGAACCTTCCGATGATCGGTACCCAGTTTCGCCGCGGGATCGCCCGCACCCCGCTCACCCCGGTGGCCGCCTTTGCGCAGCGGTTCCGGCAGGTCGCCCGTCGCGACGGCGATCCGGGCCAGGTGACCGGCCGCGACATCGACTTCCCGGGTGACGGCATCGGAGTCGCCCGGTGAGCCTCGGCCGGTTGGCGTCGATCCACACGTACCCGGTCAAGGGGTGCCGCCGGGTCGACCAGGTGGCCGCGCCGGTCGAGCCCTGGGGCCTGGCCGGCGACCGGCGGTGGATGCTGGTCGACCAGGACGGCATCGGCATCACCCAGCGGGAGGCGACCGCGCTGGCGACGCTGCGGCCGGCACCGCTGGCGGGCGGACTGGTCCTCCGCGCCGCCGGTCGGGTCGACCTCGAGGTGGCCGAGCCGGCCCGCGGGGAACAGATCAGCGTGCGGGTGTTCCGCAGCAAGGAGCCGGTGTCCGCGCGCGCCGCCGGCCGGGCCGCGGACCAGTGGGTGACTGCGTTGCTGGACCGGCCGGCCCGGCTGGTCTGGCTCGACGTCCCGCCCACGCTTCCGGAGCGGAGGCTGCTGCGCACGGCCGACGACCGGGTCAGCTTCGCCGACGCGTACCCGCTGCTGCTGACCACCGCGGCGTCGCTGGACGCGCTGAACGGGTGGCTGGCCGATGCCGGCGAGGAAGCCGTGCCGATGACCCGGTTCCGCCCGAACCTGGTCGTCGATGGCGTGCCGGCGTGGGCCGAGGACGGGTGGCTCGGCCGGCGGGTGCGGATCGGGTCGGTGACGTTCCGGGCGGCGGAGGCCTGCGACCGGTGCGTGGTCACCACGACGGACCAGGAGACCGGCGTACGCGGAAAGGAGCCGCTGCGGACCCTGGCCGTGCAGCGCAGGTTCGGCCAGGACCTGCTCTTCGGCGTGAACCTCATCCCCGACGGGGACGGCAAGGTGGCCATCGGCGACGTGGTCGAGCCGCTGCCGTAGCGCGGCAGCCGGCGTGGCCGGCGTCCGCTGCCACACGCTGCTCCGCAATCCTGCGCGAGCGCCGTCGAGCTGTAACCGGATTGTCACCTCGACCCAATGGCGCCCTATTTCAGGTTTGACATAGCGTATGTCGAATCTGAAATAGACGTGGGGAGACGTCGATGGCATCCACTGTGCACCGCGCGCCGCTCGCACTCGCCGCTGCGCTGCTCGGGAGCGCACTTGCGGCAAGCGGGTGCGGTGCCGGGGGCGGCGGTTCGGCCGCCGAGAGCCCGTCGCCCACCCCGTCGGCCAGCCCCACCCAATCGCCCCGGCCGCCCGAGGTGCCGGCGCCCGGCGACCACAAGCTCGTGCTCGATCGCGACGGGAGCGAGGTCGGCTTCGAACTGCACGCCCCGCCGCGCTACCGCCCCGGCCAGAAGCTGCCGTTGGTGGTGGCCATCCACTACCGGGGTGGTGACGTGTCAAAGATGCGGCAGATGACCCGGCTGGACGCCAAGGCCGACAAGGAAGGCTTTCTGATCGCGTATCCGTGCTGCGGCAGCGCCGAAGACGACGGCGACGTCCGAGCGATGGTGGAGCACCTGATCCAGCGATGGGACGCCGATCCCCATCGCGTCTACGCCACCGGCATGTCGGCCGGGGCGCAGACGGCCGTCGACCTCGCGGTGGAGGCACCCGGCTTGTTCGCCGCGATCGCCCCGGTCAGCGGCGGCTTCCGCAGCACCGTTGCGGCCGACGACCCGGCGTACAAGCCCAGCCGGCCGGTGTCGGTGATCTCCTTCATCGGCACCGAGGACTTTGCCGCCGACGCCCTCGAAAACGGCCTCGACAAGTGGCGGCGCAAGCTGGGGTGCGTCACCGGCAAGCCCGCCGGGGTCGACTCCGGTCGGACGATCAACCGCACTGCGGCCCGCTGTGCCGACGGCTCGGAGGTCGTCGGCTACACGATCTCCGGCATGGGGCACGCCTGGCCGGGCGGCACCCAGGCCGGGCCGGGCGACCCGACCGTGAAACTCAACACCGTCGACCTCATCTGGGCCTTTTTCAAGGCGCATCCGCGGCGCGGGTGACTCGGTGCGGGAGAGGGGAGTCGAACCCCTACGCCCGAAGGCACAGGAACCTAAATCCTGCGTGGCTGCCGTTACACCACTCCCGCTGGCGCTTGCGAGTCTAGAGGGTCGGCCGGCCGGCCGGGCCACCCCACCGCGCCGAGGGACGGGCGGTCAGTCCAGGCCGAGGTCCTTGCGGAGCTTGGCGACGTGGCCGGTCGCCCGCACGTTGTAGAGCGCCTGCTCGACGGTGCCGTCCTCGCCGATCACGAACGTCGACCGAATGACGCCGGTGACCGTCTTGCCGTACATCTGCTTCTCGCCGTACGCGCCGTAGGCGGTCAGCACCGCCTTGTCGACATCGGACACCAGCGGAAAAGTGATGGCCTCGCGGTCGCGGAACTTGGCAAGCTTGCCCGGCGGGTCGGGGGAGATACCGACCACCTCGTAGCCGGCGCCGCGCAGGGAGTCCAGCGAGTCCCGGAAGTCGCAGGCCTGCTTGGTGCACCCGGGCGTCATCGCGGCCGGGTAGGCGTAGAGCACGACCTTGCGACCGCGCAGGTCGGCGAGGGCGAGTTGCTCGCCGGTGTCGGTGGGCAGGGTGAAGTCCGGTGCCGGTTCGCCGGGTCGCAGGCGCAAGGTCGTCATAGAAGGAGCCTATCGTCGCCTCGGGCCCGGCCGGTCGGGGCCTTGTTGCCAAGACTTTGCAACAGTACGATCGCAGCGACAGCCGAGACCCCGCCCAGCCGAGGGGTCTATGCCGACGGGTGGAGATTCCGGTGCACAACCTCGCGATGCACATCTCGAACGGGATCATCAACGGTCCGGTGGCGGCTGCCTATGCGGCTTTCGCGCTGGCCGTGCTCGCGCTCTGCGTGGTGTTCGCCCGGCGCGACCTCGACGACCGGCTGGCCCCGATGGCCGGCCTCGTCGCGGCCTTCATCTTCGCCGTCCAGATGCTCAACTTCCCGATCTTCACGGGCGGGGTGAGCGGGCACCTGCTCGGCGGCGCGCTGGCGGCCATGCTCGTGGGTCCCTGGGTGGGCACGCTGTGCGTGGCCGTGGTCCTCGTCGTCCAGGCCCTGGTCTTCGGCGACGGCGGCGTGGCGATGCTCGGCCTCAACATCAGCAACATGGCGATCGTCGGTACAGCTGTGGCGTACCTGCTGATCGCACTGCTGCTGCGGGTGCTGCCCCGCACGCCGGCGGGTCTCGCGGTCACCGCCTTCGTGGCGGCGTTGGTCAGCGTCGTCGTCGCGGCGATGGGATTTGTGTTGCAGTACTGGCTCGGCGGCACCACCGACCTCGGCAGCAACCTGGGCGGCCTCGCCGCGACGTTGGCCGGCGTCCACTTGTTGATCGGCGTCGGCGAGGGGCTGATCACCGCCACCACCGTGGTCACCGTCGCGAAGGTCCGGCCCGACCTGGTGTACGCCCTGCGCGGCCGGCGCCGACCGGTTCCCGTGCCGGCCGCCGGGCCGGCCCCGGGAGGCGCCCGATGAGCCGGCGATCCTGGAAATTCCTGGGCGCTGGCCTGCTGGTCGCCCTCCTGCTGGCCGGGGTGGTGAGCAACCTCGCCTCCGCGCACCCGGACGGGCTGGACGCGTCGTTGCGCAAGGGCTGCACGTTCGACGCCAACGACACCATCACCGGCGGCGACTGCCCGGCCAAGCAGGCCCGGGAGCGCGCCGACGGTCCCCTGGCCGACTACGGCATCCGCGGCATCGACAACAAGTTCCTGTCCACCGGCCTGTCCGGAGTGCTCGGCGTCCTGCTCACCTTCGCGGTGGGCGGCGGCGTCTTTTGG
>DASVMV010000357.1:0-3749 GCA_036384155.1 Micromonosporaceae bacterium | reverse complement strand
CCGGCAACGGTGCCCTCGTGGCCGCCCTCCGCACGGCGCTGGATCGGGAGCCGGACATCATCGTGGGCAAGCCGGAGCCGGCCCTGTTCACCACCGCCGCTCAGCGCGTCGGGTCGCTGCGACCGCTGGTGATCGGCGACCGGCTCGACACCGACATCGAGGGTGCCGGTCGGGCGGATATGGACAGCCTCCTGGTGCTGACCGGCGTCAGCACCGCCCAGGACCTGCTGCTCGCGCCACCGCAGCGCCGACCGACGTACGTCGCTGCCGACCTTTCCGGACTGTTCGAAGTGGACGGCGTGGTACGCCTCGATGGGGACGGCGCCCAGCCGCGGCAGACCGGATGGACGCTGGTTGGCGACCCGCCGCAGCTGACCGGCGACGGCACGCTGCTGGAGGCCTTGGCGGTGCTGTGCGCGACCGCGTGGGCGAGGCCTGGGGTTCGGATCGCCGCGGGGTCCGACCGGGCCTGTGCCGCCCTGCGGGAGCTGGCCCTGCCGGGGAGCTGAGCCGTCAGAGCAGCTTGCGCAACTTCAGCAGGTCGAACGGGTTGGCGCTGATCGACACCCGCCGGGACGCGATGGCTCGGGGGAAGTCGAGCCGGCCGTGCACCAACTCGACCAGATCGTCGCTGGTCGTGGTCATCGCTATCTTGGCGTTGGCGTCGTCGCCGTCGGCGATGTCCACCAGCCGGCCGTCGGTGAGCCGGCCGTGGAAGGCCGTGTCCAGGTCGGTGAGCCGGCACGCGAGGGTGCGGTCGAGGTCGATCCGCTTCTGAGCCTCGGCATTGGCCGCGAGCCTCGCCGCCAGATCGTGCAACGCCTGTCGGCACTCGTCAACGCTGGCCACCGCGCCCCCTCGTCGTCAACGGGCCGCGCCGCGCCGCGCCGGGCCGCTCCGGGGCACCGTACCCCATCGCCTCATGCCGGCGCCCGGTAGCGTGGCAGCTGACCAATCAGCGGCCAGGAAAGGAATCGGTCATGCAGGACGCGTGGCGGGCCTACCTCCAGTTGGCTCTCGGGCTCACCGAGGCGTCGAAGAAGCAGGCGCAGAAAGTCGCCAAGAAGTTGATCGGCACGAGCGGCGCCACCGCGTCCCAGCTGCAGGGGTTCGCCGAGGAAATGCTGTCGACGAGTGCCGCCAACCGGGAGGCGCTCACCAAGCTCGTCCGCTTCGAGGTTGACCGCGCCCTCGCCGTGGTTGGGCTCGCGACCGCCGAGGAGGTGGGTGAGCTGACCGCGCGCGTGCGCCAACTGGAGCAGGAACTGCGCGAGGCCCGCGCAGGGACAGCGGGCGCCGCCATACCGGGCGCAGGCGCGGCGATGCGCGGCGAGGAGCCGGTCGCGCCGCGTGCGGCCGGCGACCGCATGGTGGCCAGGAAGGTCGTGGCCAAGAAGGCCGTGGCCCGGAAGACCGGCGGGTCGGCGCTGGCCAGGACGGTGCCCGGTGAGTCGGCTGCCGCCACCGCACCGGCGCGGAAGGCCGTTGCGAAGAAGGCGGTGGCGAAGAAGGCCGTTGCGAAGAAGGCGGTGGCGCAGCAGGCGGTGGCGCAGCAGGCCGTGGCGCAGCAGGCCGTTGCCAAGAAGGCGGTGGCGAAGAAGGCGCAGCAGGCCGTGGCGAGGCAGTCCGCGAACCGGCCACCGACGACCGGAGGACAGGCGTGACCGACCTGCAGCGGACGAGCCCGGGCGACGAACAGACGCCGCCGGTCGCCGAGCGGGACGGCGAGGGATCGGGTCATCCGGCGGTCGAGGCGGCCGTCGCCGCGGTGGCGGCCGCGGCCGAGCTACCGCTGCGCGAGCAGGTTGTCGCGTACGAGGACGCGCACCGGACCCTGCAGGAAACGCTTGCCACGATCGACGAGTCCTGACCGGGACCCGATCCACATGGCACGTCGTACCCGGCTGGACGCCGAACTCGTGCGCCGGGGGCTGGCGCGCTCCCGGGAGCAGGCCGCGTCGTTGATCGACGCCGGCCGAGTGCGCGTGCGGGGCGTCGCCGCCCACAAGGCCGCGGCCCTGGTCGACCCGGCCGACGCGGTGCTGGTGGTCGGTGGCGACCCGGCCCAGGAGTACGTCTCGCGGGGCGCTCACAAGCTCGCCGGAGCGCTCGCCGCGTTCGGACCGGCCGGGCTGCAGGTGGCCGGCCGGCGCTGTCTGGACGCGGGCGCGTCCACCGGCGGGTTCACCGAGGTCCTGCTCCGCGCCGGGGCGGCCGAGGTGGTGGCGGTCGACGTGGGCTACGGCCAGCTCGCCTGGCCGCTGCGCAACGACGAGCGGGTACGGGTCTTCGAACGCACCAACGTGCGAACCCTGACGCCGGATGCCATCGGCGGTCCGGTCGAGCTGACCGTCGCCGACCTGTCGTTCATCTCGCTGCGCCTCGTGCTGCCGGCCTTGGCCGGATGCACCGTGCCCGACGGTGATCTGGCCCTGATGGTGAAACCGCAGTTCGAGGTGGGCCGCGACCGGGTCGGCGCCGGCGGGGTGGTCCGTGACCCGCAGGCGCGCATCGACGCGATCCTCGCCGTCGCGGCGGCGGCCGCCGGCCTCGGCCTCGGCGTTGCCGGCGTGGCGACCAGTCCGCTGCCCGGACCGAGCGGCAACGTTGAGTACTTCGTATGGTTGCGGCGCAAGGCAGCACCGGTCGATCCGGCGTTCGTGCGGGAGGTCGTGGCGGCCGGGCCGCCGGGGCGGGCGTCCGGGCGTACCGTCGATTCGGCCGGGCGCCCGGGCGACGTGGCCGTACCCGCGGAGCGGGCTGGCGCGGGCGGTCGGGTGGACAACCGTCCGGTCGGGGAGGAGGCACCATGACTCGTGCGGCTCTGCTGGTGACCCACACCGGCCGGCGGCGCAGCACGGAGCATGCGCGCGTCATCGCCTACGACCTGATGGCCGCCGGCTTCGAGGTGCGGGTCATCGCCGACGAGGCGGAGGATCTGCACCTGCCCGGCGTCGTACCGATGAGCGGCCTGGACGCCGCGGAGGGTGCGGAGATCGTTTTTGCGCTGGGCGGGGACGGGACCTTCCTCCGCGCCGCCGATCTGGCCCGCCCCGCGAAGGCGCCGCTGCTGGGCATCAACCTCGGCAAGGTCGGCTTCCTCGCGGAGGCCGAGATCGACGACATCGACCAGGCCGTACGCGATGTGGTGAGCCGCAACTACACGGTGGACGAGCGGCTGACCCTCGACGTACGGGCCGACATGGACGGCGGCACGATCGTCGAATCGTGGGCGCTCAACGAGGTCAGCGTGGAAAAGGGCGAGCGGGCCCAGATGCTGGAGTTGCTGGTCGACGTCGACGGGCGACCGTTGTCGCGCTACGGCTGTGACGGCGTCGTGTGCGCCACGCCGACCGGGTCCACCGCGTACGCCTTCTCCGCCGGCGGACCGGTGGTGTGGCCGGAAGTGGAAGCGCTGCTCGTGGTGCCGATCAGCGCCCATTCCCTCTTCAGCCGGCCGCTCGTGACGGCACCCACCTCGACAGTGGCGATCACCGTCGATCCGTTTACCACCTTCGCAGTGCTTTCCTGCGACGGACGACGGGTCTACGACCTTCCCCCGGGCGCCCGGGTCACCGTGCAGCGCGGGGCCCTTCCGGTGCGGATCGTCCGGCTGAAGGCCCGCCCGTTCACCGACCGGCTGGTGGCCAAGTTCGCCCTTCCGGTCGAGGGCTGGCGGGGCAGCCGCCGCTGACCACGGCCGGTACGCCTTCTGGCAACCGTCCGACCCCACTACTACTGTCAGGGGC
>DASVMV010000356.1:0-8874 GCA_036384155.1 Micromonosporaceae bacterium | reverse complement strand
GACGATCGGGCCGGGGGCGGTGCACGCCCTGGCCCAACGGCTGGCGGACCGGGTCGACCTCGTCGATGCCCCGGTCGCCGGCAGCGTCGACGCGGCCCGAACCGGTGGCCTCACCGTCCTCGCCGCCGGCACCGACGCCGTGCTCGATCGGGTCGCCCCCACCCTGGAAACGCTCGGCCGGGTACGCCGGTGCGGTCCGCTCGGTGCCGGAACCGCGCTGAAGCTCGTGCTCAACACCGCGCTCGTCACTGGCCTGGCGGCGCTCGCCGACACCCTCCGCGTCGCCGACGCGGTCGGCGTCGATCGCGAGGTCGCGCTCGACGCGCTCACCGCCGGTCCGCTCGGTGGGGCGGTGGCCCGCGCCACCAAGTCGGGTGTGTCGTTCTCCACTGCCCTCGCCGACAAGGACCTGCGCCTCGCGCTCGTCGAACTCGCGGACCGGCCCGCGCCGGTCGTCCACGCGGCCGCCCGGGTGTTGGACAGCGCACCAGACCAGAACGCCGACATCGCCGCACTCATCTGAAGGAGAGATATGAAACTGACCCTGGACAATCCCGCCACCGTGGCGGCGCCGTACGGCGATCGCTTCGCCCACGTGGCCCGGCTCGACGTGGACGGCGGCGCGCTGCTCATGCTCTCCGGCCAGGTCGCCGTCGATGACGACGGGGCGGTGGTCGGACCGGATGACCCGATCGTCCAGTCCGAGCGGATCTTTGAGCTGATCGGCGCGATCCTGGCCGCGCACGGCGCGGGCTTCGACGACGTCGTACACATCCGTACCTTCATGACCGACCTCGCCCACCTGCCCGCCTACGGCGCGGTCCGGCGCCGCCTGTTCACCGGTACGCCGCCGGCGAGCACGACGGTCGAGGTGAGCCGGCTCTTTCTACCGGGCGCAGTGCTCGAGGTCGAGGTGACCGCCGCGGTTGCGCACCAGTAGGGGTAGCTGGCCGGCATGCCGGACCGGTCGCCGCGGTCCCCATCGCGTCTGATCAGGATGCGCCCTGCCGACCGGGGCCGGTGGTGGCTTGCGCGCCGGCCCCACCCGCCGCCCAGCGCCGCGCCGCGTACGAGGCCAGCGGCAGGGCGAACAGCAGCAGGAGACCCGCGACCGGCGAGAAGACCGCGGTCAGGGTCGCCGCGGCGAACACCACGGCCGGCGCGGCCGCCGGCAGCAGGGCACGGGGCATTCGAATTCGACCAGCGGACGGTCGACCCAGTGCGGGATGCCGGGCCACCCACCAGATCTGGGCCAGCGCGAGCAGGCCGATCAGAAGCATGGTGCCGAGGTAGAAGATGGCGGAATCGCGGCGCAGCTTCGATTCGGTGAAGAGCCGGGCGGTCGGGAACGGCAGGAAGAGCACGGTCATCAGCCAGAAGGTGTTGAGCGTCAGGAGCCCTTCGTCGTAGTCGACGAGCCCTTCGTAGAGGTGCCGATGGGTTTGCCAGAACTGCGCGATCACCAGAAAGGACACGCCGGCGGCCAGCAGGTCGCCCCGATTTCTGGCCAGCAGGTTGACGAGCGGCTCGGCGCGGCTCTTGTCGCCGATGGTGACCAGGGGCAGCGCCAGCAGGGTCAGCGCGATCGCCACCACGGCGTCGGTGAAGGCGGTTATCCGCTGCAATGTCCGGGTACGGGGGCCCCGGTCGGCCCCGCCCTCGGTCTCTCCCACAACCTCGATTCTTTCGAGCCGGGCCTTTCGGGGCGGTGGACCGGCCGAATTGACCCGACCCTGCGCTCAGCCCGGCAGGCGGGGGCCGGCCTCGCGCTGCTCGGCGAGCCACGCCTCGACCTCGTCGGCGCGCCGCGGCAGGCCGGCCGACAGGTTGACCGCCCCGGTCGCCGTGACCAGCACGTCGTCTTCGATCCGGACGCCGATCCCGCGCAGTTCCTCCGGCACCAGGTCGTCCTCCGGCTGGAAGTACAGGCCCGGCTCCACGGTCAGCACGTAGCCCTCGCCCAACTCGCCGTCGCGGTACTGCTCCCGCCGGGCGTTCGAGCAGTCGTGTACGTCGATGCCGAGCATGTGCCCGAAGCCGTACAGCGTCCACCGCCGGTAGACGGTCGACTCCTTGTCCATCGCCTCGTCCACGCTGACCGGCAGGATGCCGAGGTCGGCGAGGCCCTCGGCGAGCACCCGCATGCAGGTCAGATGCACGTCCCGGAACTTCACCCCCGGCTTGATGAAGTCCATACCGGCTTGCTGCGAGGCGTACACGATGTCGTAGACCTGGCGCTGCAGGGCGGTGAAGGTGCCGGCGACGGGTACCGTACGGGTGACGTCAGCGGTGTAGAGGTGCCGGTTCTCCACGCCCATGTCCATCAGCAGGAGCTCACCCGGCCGCGTGGTGCCGTTGTTGCGCACCCAGTGCAGGATCGTCGCGTGCGGGCCGGCGCCGACGATCGAGCTGTACCCGACGTCGTTGCCGTCGTGCCGGGCCCGCAGCCCGAAAACGCCCTCGATCAGGCGCTCGGACACCGCGCGGTCGGCCGGCAGCACCCGCGCGACGTCCTCGAAGCCGCGGACCGTGGCGTCGATGGCGTCCTGCAGCTGGCCGATCTCCCACTCGTCCTTGACCAGCTTCAACTCGGAGATCGCGGCCGCCAGCTCCCGGTCGCGGGAGGGCTTGTCCGCCGAGCCGGCCGACTCGTCGTACGCGCGGATCGCGGCGTCGACGATCGGGTCCAGACCACGCAGCACCCGGGTACGCCGTGGCGCGCAGTCGGCCAGCGCGTCGTCCAACCGGCTCAGCGGCGCTGTCTCCAGACCAAGTTCGGTGGACTTCTCCTCCAGGGTGTGCCGGCGGCCAACCCACAGCTCGCCATCGCGGCTGCGGAAGAACTCGTCGGTCTGCTTCGAAGAGCGCGGCCGGGTGTAGAGGATCGGGTCGTGGCCGCCGCCCGTGGGCCGCAGCACCAGCACGCTGTCCGGGTCGTACTCCCCGGTGAGGTAGGCGAAGTCGCTGCCCGGACGGAACGGGTACTCGGTGTCGTTCGCCCGGACCTTGACCTTGCCGGTGGGGATCACCAGCGCCTCGCCCGGGAACGCCGCAGACAGCGCCGCCCGGCGCTTGGCGTAGTTCGGCACCTCCGGCCGCGGGCCCAGGTGCAGGGAGTCCTCGCGCCAGCCGGTACGCATGAACTCCAGCAGCTTGTCCGGGAAGTCCGGATCATGCGACTCGGTGCGCGCCTCGGGCGTCACTTCACTCCCTGGTTCGCTCGCTCGCGCGGCGCTGTTCGCGACGTCTTCCCTGCTGTCTGGCTCGCTCGCTCGCGCGGCGCTGTTCGCGACGTCTTCCCTCGTCGCTGCGCTCCTCGGTCCAGACGCCGCCGCGCCAGCTCGCTCGCTCACGCTCTGCTCCTCCCGCTCGCTTTGGCTCCGACCGTACCGCGTCGCCCGGTGCCGGCGCGTCGGGTGTCACCCGCCATCGGCGGCACCAGCGGGCAGCGGCCGTGGAAAGATGACCGCCATGTGCGGACTCCTGGCCTTCTTCAGCGCCCGCGGCGACGCCGGTGCCCACCGTGACGCGATCTCCAGCGCACTGGAGTGCCTGCACCACCGGGGACCGGACGAAACCGGGGTCGAGGTGATCGACGCACTCAGCGGCGAGGCGGACGCGGTCTTCGGCCACAAGCGGCTGTCGATCATCGACGTGGCCTCCAGCCACGAGCCCCTGCCCTACGCCGAGGGTCGCTACCTGCTGACCTTCAACGGGGAGATCTACAACTACATCGAACTGCGGGAGCAACTGATCCGGGAGTTCGGCGCCGAGTTCGCTACCCAGGGCGACGGCGAGGTTGTCGTCGCCGGCTTCCACCACTGGGGCGAACACGTACTGAGCCGGCTGCGCGGCATGTTCGCCTTCGTCATCTGGGACCGGCAGGAGCGGCGGGCGTTCGCGGCCCGGGACTACTTCGGCATCAAGCCGCTGCACTACCTGGAGACCGCCGACGGGGTCTACCTGGCGTCGGAGAAGAAGGCGCTGCTGCCCTTCGCGCCGGCCGCCCACGCCGGTGACGCGGGGGTGGACACCGCCAGCCTTTCGCACTACCTGACGCTGCAGTACGTGCCGGAGCCGCGCACCCTGCACCAGGGGATCAAGCGGGTCGGCTCGGGCGAGTACCTGACCTGGAGCCCGGGCGGCGGGGTCGACCGGCGCCGGTGGTACCGGCCGATGTTCCGGCCGGCGCCGGTGGACGACGCGCAGAAGCTCTACGACCGCATTCAGGAGACGTTGCGGGAGAGCGTACGGCTGCACATGCGCTCGGACGTGCCGGTCGGCGCGTTCCTGTCCAGCGGCATCGACTCGACCGCCGTGGTGGCCCTGTCGCGCGAGTTCAACCCCAACATCCTCACCTTCACCGTCGGGTACGACGTGCCCGGCTACTCGGAGATCGAGATCGCCCAGGAGTCCGCCCGGCACCTGGAGGTCACCACCATCCCGACCAAGATCGGCCCGCAGGACATGATGGATGCCCTGCCGAAGATCGTCTGGCACCTCGACGACCCGGTGGCCGACCCGGCGCTCGTTCCGCTGTACTTCGTGGCCAAGAAGGCCGCCGAGCACGTCACGGTGGTGCTGTCGGGGGAGGGCGCTGACGAGTTCTTCGGCGGCTACACCATCTACCGGGAGCCGCTGTCGCTGAACGCCGTGCACAGCCTGCCCGATCCGATGCAGAAGAGCCTGCGGGTGATGTCGAAGGTCATCCCACAGGGAGTGAAGGGGAAGAGCTTCCTCGAACGCGGCACCACCCGGATCGAGGAGCGCTACTACGGCAACGCCCGCATGTTCACCGAAGAGGAGAAGCGAAAGCTGCTGCGCCGCTACGACCCGTCGGTGCGGTACACCGACGTCACGGCGCCGATCTACGCCGAATGCGCCGACCTGGACGACGTGACCAAGATGCAGTACGTCGACCTCTACACCTGGCTGCGCGGCGACATCCTGGTCAAGGCCGACCGCATCTCGATGGCGCATTCGCTGGAGGTGCGGGTGCCGTTCCTCGACCGGGAGGTCTTCGAGATCGCCGCCGGCATCCCGGTGGAGCTGAAGCTGCCGCCCAAGTCCGACGCCACCAAGTACGCCATGCGCCAGGCGCTCCAGGGCGTCGTGCCGCCGGCGATCGTCAACCGGACCAAGCTGGGCTTCCCGACGCCGACCCGGGTGTGGCTGCGGGGTGAGATGTACGAGTGGGCGCGAAACGTCATCGCCGGCTCGGGCGCGGGGGAACTGATCGACCTGCCGTACGCCCTCGCGCTGCTCGACGAGCACAAGCGGGAGGAGGCCGACCACTCGCGCAAGGTGTGGACGGTATTGATCTTCTGCATCTGGCATGCCATCTTCGTGGAGGGCTCGCTCGATCCCGGCATCGAGCGCAACCAGTCGGCGCTGCTCACCAAGCCGGTTGTCGGCTCGATGGTGTCCTGACCGCCGGGAGGGGCTGAAGAGGCGGCCGGAGGTGCCCATGGGATACGCGGTCGTGCTCGGCGAGGCGCTGATCGACCTGCTCGACGGCGAATGCGATGGCGAGCCGGTCTACCGTCAGGCCATCGGAGGAGCCCCGCTCAACGTCGCCGTCGGGGTGGCTCGGCTGGGCGAGCAGGTGCAGTTCATCGGGTCGGTCGGCGACGACGTGCCGGCCCGCCGGATTCGCGACTTCCTGGTCCGCGTGGGCGTCGGCATCGATGGTCTGGTCGGCGTGCCCGCGCCCACGGCGCTCGCCGTGGCCACCTTCGCCGGCGCCGAACCCGACTTCCGCTTCTACGGCGAGCCGCCGTCGTACGGCCTGCTCGACCCCGCGTCGGTCGACCTCGCCCTGGTCGAAGACAGCTCGGTGCTCTACTGCGGGTCGATCGCGCTGCTCCAGCCGGCCGTGCTCGCCGCCGCCCGGCTGGCCTGGGCGCGCGCCGGGGGTTCCCGGGTGTTCGACCCCAACGTGCGGCCCCGGCTGCTGCACGACGACCGGGCCCGGGAACAGTATCGGGACGTGGTCGCGGAGTTCGCGGCGAGCGCGCACCTGGTGAAGCTGAGCTCCGCCGACGCCGAGGTGCTCTTTCCCGGGGCGACGGTGGAAGAGGCGGCCGGGCGGTTGCGGTCGCTCGGGGCGGCGGCCGTGATCGTCACCTGCGGCGCCCGCGGGGCCGTCGTGGCCGCGGGTGAGCCTCCGGTGCGGGTGCCCGCGCCCCAGGTCGACGCGGTGGACGCGACCGGCGCAGGCGACTCGGTGATGGCGGCCCTGATCGCCGATCTGCTGGTCGAGGGGGAGCCGGTCGGCGCCGCCGGCTGGGTGCAGCGGGTGGCGTTCGCGCTGCAGGTCGCCGGGCTTGTCTGCGAGTCGGCCGGCGGGGCGGTCGCGATGCCTACCCGCGCCGCGGTGACCGCCCGCTTCGTCGGCCCGGTGCCCGGCGAATAGAGCGTCAGGCGCTGTTGGAAAGTTCGAGGTAGCCGCGCCGGACGGCGGGCAGGGCGGCGACGGCCCCGAACGGCGCGCGCTGAGCCACCCGCTCGGGCGGGGCTCCGTCGGCGTGCCCGTCGCGGATCAGCCAGGCCAGGGCGGCGAGGTCGTCGTGCTGGGCGCGGACGAAGTCCATGTCGACGACGGCGCCGTGGCCCGGCACCACGACGGTCCCCGGCGTGCTGAGCTGCACCACCTCCGCCACGGTCGGTGGCCACTCCAGCGGGTACGAGTCGCCGAAGGACGGCGGCCCGCTCTCCTCCACCAGGTCTCCGGCCACCAGCACGTCCGCGTCCGGAACGTGCACCACGAGGTCCCCGGCCGTGTGCCCGCGGCCTGGGTGGCGCAGCTCGACCGACCGGCCGCCGAGGTCGAGGGTCAACCGGTGGTGGACGGGATGGCTGGGCGCCAGGATGGGGGTGTCGGCCAGTTCGTCCGCCACGGCCGGGTGGGTGGGCAGCACGTCCTCGTACGCCTGACGCCTGACCGCCTCGGGCTCGCTGCGCAGGTACGCGGCGGTCTCCTCGTGCGCGTAGATGGGGCACGGCGGGTCGCCGGCCAGGACGGCGTTGCCGAAGCAGTGGTCGAAGTGGTGATGGGTGTTCACCAGCGACCAGGGCCGGCCGGTGACCTTCCGGACGGCCTGCGCCAGCTCGGCGGCCTGAGCTGCGCTCGACAGCGTGTCCACCAGGACGGCGGCATCGTCGCCGACCACGAGGGTGACGTTGACGTCGAAGACCGGATGGCGGAACACATGGACCCGGTCGCCGACCTCGACGAAGCCGGTCACGGCTGGAACGCCCGCTCGACGAATTGGTGCCGGTCGACCAGGACCCGTTCCACGGTGCCCCGGGCGACTGGCGTGTCCCCGTCGGTCACCGTGACGGCGAACAACAGCCGCCGGCCGTCCACGGCGGTGAGTTCGGCGTGGGCCACCACCGTACGGCCGACCGGCGTGGGCGAGCGGTGCTCCAACTGAACCTTGGTGCCAACTGTCGTGGTGTCCGCCGGCATCCGGGTCGCCGTCGCGGCAACGGTGGCCGCCTCGGCCAGGGCGAGCACCCGTGGCGTGCCGAGCACCGGAACGTCGCCGGACCCCATCGCCTGCGCGGTGTCCGAATCGGTCACGGTCAGCTTCACCTGGGCGGTCAGGCCGGGGATGAGGCTCCGGTTCGGGTCGTGCGCCATACCGCAGAGCGTAGGCGCTGGCGCAGCCGCGGGCGACGCCACGGGGCAGTCCTCGCCGTCGTGCCGTCACCGGAGTTAGTCAACGCGACCGCGATGACTAACCTGGGCGACGATGACCGTTACCGCGAAGCAGCCCGGCCACGACGCGCCGGCATCCCAGACGCCGCCGCCTCCCGCCGAGTTCGCCCGACGACGAATCGCCGCGATGTCGGCCTGGATGGTCGCCTTCGTGGCTGGGTGGCTGGCCATCGGCCTGCCGACCGACCCGCTCTATGCGTTCGCGTGGCTGTGGACCGCGACCATCGCCTGGAACAGTCACCGCCCGTGGCGTTCGCATCTCGGCTTCGCCCGGGACTGGCTACCGGTGGTGCTGCTGCTCGCGGGGTACAACCTCGTCCGCGGCCTGGCGGACAACGGCGCGACCCCGCACGCGCAGGAACTCGTCGACGCGGACCTGTGGCTGACCGGTTGGGTGACCGGCGGTCAGGTGCCGACGGTGTGGCTGCAGCAGCACTTCTACGATCCGGCCGCGGTGCACTGGTGGGACGTGGTGGCGAGTTGGGTCTACTTCTCACACTTCGTGGCGGCGTTGACGGCCGCCGTGATTCTCTGGCTGCGGGACCGGCACCGGTGGGCCCGGTTCATGCGTCGCTGGTTCTTCCTCTGCGCGGCCGGCCTGGTGACGTACTTCCTGTATCCGGCGGCGCCGCCCTGGTGGGCGGCCAAGTACGGCCTCATCGAGGAGGTCGCCCGGATCTCCACCCGGGGTTGGAAGGCGGTCGGCATGCACGGCGCCGGCAATCTGCTCAACGCCGGCCAGATCGCGTTCAACCCGGTCGCCGCGATGCCGTCGCTGCACACCGCGTTCGCGCTGTTCGTCGTGGTCTTCTTCCTCGCGGGCATCCGCCGGCGGTGGTGGCCGCTGATGCTGTGCTACCCGCTGGCGATGACCCTCACCCTGGTCTACTCCGGTGAGCACTACATCATCGACGTCCTGGTCGGCTGGGCGTACGTCGGCGTGACATTCCTGGCAGTCGGGGCCGGCGAGCGGTGGTGGGAGGCGCGCCGCGGCCGCCGGCTGCCGGCCACGCTGCCGGCCGGGGAGAGCCACGACAGACCGGACCTGCCGGCCGGGTCGATCACCGGGACAGCCGCGGGCCGGCCGGCAGCGGCAGAAAGCGACGACTAGCGGCGGAACCGGCCCGACCGGGCGGCGCGCGCCCGGCCGG
>DASVMV010000355.1:0-7317 GCA_036384155.1 Micromonosporaceae bacterium | reverse complement strand
CCGGTGCACTCGCACGTGGCGCCACCGCGGCGCAGCTCGGCACCGCCTTCCTCCTGTGCCCGGAGGCAGGCACGGCGCCCGTGCACCGTGACGCGATCGTCCGGGGCGGCACGACGACACTGACCCGGGCGTTCACCGGCCGGCGGGCGCGGGCCGTGATCAACGAGTTTCTCGAGCGGCACGATCCTCACGCGCCGCGCGCGTATCCGCACGTGCTCAACCTCACCCGGCCGGTGCTGGCAGCGGCGCGCGACGCCGGTGATCCGGCGACGATCAACCTATGGGCCGGACAGGCGCACCCGCTGGCCCGCGCCGCGCCCGCCGCGGAGATCGTGAACGAGTTGTCCGGCGGCGCCCGCGCGGCTCTCGAGGCTGCCATCAACCGCTCCGCCGCGTGGGGCTAACCGCCCCCCGGGCCTGGTGGGTCCGCCGCGGAAGGAACAGCCGGAGCCACCGTGGCCAACCGGCTCCGGGTGGCCTGCAACCGATCCACAACGATGCGCATCAGCCGGCGCGTCACCTCGTAGCCGAGCACCGGATCGCGCTGGCACAACTCCCGAACGGCGGGACCGTCCAACTCGAGCGCATGCGTCATCTCCACGGCAACCGCCCCGAAGTGCCACCGGTACGGCGGAAACAGCCAGGACCAGCCGAGCACCGCCCCGGGCCCGAGGGTCGCGACGACCAGGTCACCGCGGCCGGGCAGGCAGGTGTCCAGGTCCACCCGGCCCTTGATGAGCAACCAGAACCGGTCGGCCGGGTCACCCTCCCGGAAGATTCGGATGCCCGGGTGGAACATCGTCCGGTGGGCGCAGCGGCTGAGCCACTCGATCTGCCAGTCGGTGAGGCCGGCGAAGAAGGGCGCCGTGGCGAGCACATCGTACGTGGATTCCATCTGATCCCCCGGGCGTCAGCGGGCCAGCAGAGCGACCAGATCGCTTCCGGTGAGAATGCCCACCGGTCGACGGTCGTCGTCGACGACGATCACGGCGTCGATGTGCCCGGCACGCATCATGCGGGCCGCGTCGACGACCCGGGCACGCGCCGGCAGTAGGGGCGGGCGGTCGTCCAGCACAGCCGCGACCGGACGGCAGGTGAGGGCGGTGTGGTCATGAGCCCACGCCGCGGCGACCGCACGGTCGGCGAGGACGCCGACGCACCGCCCGGCGTCGTCGACGGCGACCAGGTGCCGACGGCCGCTGCGGACCATCGCCGCCAACGCGTCGCCGAGGAGCAGATCGGCGGGGACGGTGTAGACCGGGCTGCTCATCGCCTCGCTCACCGGCCGGCGCGCCGTCTGGCCGGACCGGTCTTCCGGGTCACGATTCGCCACGTAGATTGCCCGCATGACCGCCTCCGCACCGCCTGTCCGACACCCCTCCAGATCTCCACGGTGCCCCGGGGGCGGCGCAAGCCGGCAGGGCTGGAGTTCCCCGGCCAGCGGGCCGAACGGCCCCCGGGAAGTGTCGCCGCCGGAGCCCGGAGGCGTCCCGTCGTCGGCGAAGGCGAAACTGGCCGGGCCGCGATCCTCAGCGGGCGAAGGTGCCCACCAGGGTGCCGCTGGCCACCTCGTGGGCGCCGACCGCCCGGTGCACGTCGGCCGTGCTCGGCGTCTGCGGCAGCCGGAGCGGCTGGTCGACGGCGTACAGCCGGAAGAAGTACCGATGCGGCGCGTCGCCCTTCGGCGGCCGCGGGCCGGCCCATCCGGCCGCGCCGAACCCGTTCGTCCACTCGGTGCCACCGGCCGGCACGCCGCCCTCCGGCACGTCCCGCGCGTGCGGATCGATGCCGGTGACCAGCCAGTGCAGAAACGGCGGCTCGCCGGCGTCCGGATCCTCCACGAGCAGCACCAGTTCGGCGGCGTCCTCCGGCACGTCGGACCAGGTCAGCGGCGGTGACGCGTTGCCGGCCAGCTGCGAGAGCCGCTCCGGCATCAGGTCGTGGTCGTTGAACGCGCTGCTACGCAGTTCCAGACCGTTCATGGTGCACCCCCTCAGCGGGTCCGCCTACCCGCTGCCGGCCGCGTGACACCGCCGTTGTTCGGCCCGCTGAGTCGTCGGGGCGCGGACCGATCGGCTGGACATTTGGCCCAGATGGCGCCGAACCGCCCCGGCCAGCCAGCGCCTGTCGCTCCCGCGGCGATCGGCTCTCTATATTCTTCCGAGCGGCCTCCCGCCTGCGGCCGCATCACGAAAGAAGAGGTCGCCCGTGAACGTGTACGGCCAGCCCCGACTGCCCGCCGAGGACATGCCGACCGTCCAGTTCCAGCCGGCGCCGTCGGGCCGTACGCCGATCGACCAGGCGCCGATCGACCAGGCGCCGACCGGACCGGCGCCGGACCACTGGGCGCCCGACGGCCAACCGCCCCAGGGGACGGGACCCGAGGACGTTCGGTTCGGCGACCGGCTGCGTCGGCGGAGCGTTCTCGTCGTCGTCGGCGCACTCGCCGCCGTCCTGGCCGGGACCGGCGCGACCGCCGCCTACGCCTACGCCGGCGAGGTCCCCCGCGGCACCACCGTGCTCGGGGCGGACCTGGGCGGCCGGAGCCGGGCCGAGGCAGCCGAGGCGCTGCGGGCAGAACTGGCCCGGCGGGGAGTCGATGCGCCAGTTGCCGTACGGATCGGCGAGGTGACCGGCGAGATCAGCCCCGCCGAGGTGGGCCTGGCCGTGGACGTAGCTGCCACCGTGGCGGCGGCGGCCCAGACCAGCGCGAGCCCGATCGGCCGGCTCTTCGGCTCCCGCAGCGTTGAACCGGTCGTGACCGTCGACCCGGCCCGGCTCGACGCCCGGTTGCGGGCGATACTCGGCAAGAACGGCCAACGGATGACGATGCCGTCCATCACGTTCCACGGCACGACACCGAAGCCGGCCTATCCCGTCCCGGGCAACAATCTCGACGCCGAGCGCTCGGCCCAGGCCGTTCGCACCGGCTGGTTACGGGGCGGCCCGGTGGACGTACCCGTGGTCGAGACCAACCCGGCGACCAGCCGGGCCGAGGTCGACCGGCTCCTCACCGAACTGGCGCGGCCGGCCGTCGCCGCTGCGGTGACCGTGACGACCGACCGCGGAACGCTGACCATCTCACCAACCGCGATCGCCAAGAGCCTCGTGCTGGCCCCGGACAAGGCCGGGCGCATCACACCCCGCGTGGATGACAAGAAGCTGCGGGCGGCGTTGACCAACCAGCTCGACCGGGTGGAAGTGGACGCGAAGGACGCGACGTACACGATCGCCGGCGGCCGACCGCAGCCGGTGCCGAGCGTTGACGGCTACCAGCTCGACATCGCCGCACTCAGCCGCAGCCTCCTTCCGGTGCTCCCCAGGACCGACAACCGGACGGTCGCCGGGGTGCTGAAGGCCGTGCCGCCCAAGGTCACCACCGCGGGCCTGGCGAAACTGGGCATCAAGGAGCGGATCTCCACCTTCACCACGCACTTCACCGGCGGGCTGTCCTCCCCACGCAGCCAGAACATCGTGCAGATCGCCAAGGAGGTGGACGCTGCCCTCGTGCTGTCGGGCGAGACGTTCTCGCTCAACGGGCACACCGGCGTACGCGGCGTCGAACAGGGCTACCAGGAGGCGCCGGTCATCCTCGACGGCAAGCTGGTGAAGGGCGTCGGCGGCGGCGCCTCCCAGTTCACCACGACGCTCTTCAACGCCACGTACTACGCCGGCCTGGAAGACGTGCACCACAAACCGCACTCGTTCTACTTCAGCCGGTACCCGCCGGTTATCGAGTCGACGATCTTCTACCCCGACCTCGACTTCAAGTTCCGCAACGACTCGCCGCACGCAGTGCTGATCGACACGTCCTGGACGTCGAGCAGCATCACGGTGTCGATCTGGAGCACCCGCGTGTACGACAGCGTGACGACCGAATGGAGCCCGCGCCGCGACATCACCCAGCCCAAGACGATCTACCTGCCACCGGGACCGGACTGCATTCCGGCGGGGGGCAGCGAGGGGTTCGCGCAGGACGCCTGGCGCATCTTCCGCAAGGGCGGCAAGGTGGTCAAGCGGGAGAAGTTCAGCTGGCGCTACGACCCCGAGCCGAACTTCGTCTGCGGCCCGGCGCCCAGCTAGTCCACGGTCCGGTCGATACGGGCCGGTCAGTTCCAGTGGTGCAGAAATCGCGGGATGCTGGCGACGGCGGTGGCGGGGTCGCCGCGGAGGCGGCACTCCACCGCCAGATAGCCGTCGTAGCCGATCGTCGACAGCGCCCCGAGCAACCCCGCCCAGTCCAGGTGACCGGCGCCCGGCTGGAACCGGTTGGAGTCGCTGACCTGCACGTGACCGAGGTAGGGCGCGGCCTTGGTGACCGCGGTCGCCGGCTCGTCCTCCTCGATGTTCATGTGGTACGTGTCGGCCAGCACCCGCACCGAGTCCAGACCGACCGCGCGGATCAGGTCCACCGCCTGGTCGAGGCGGTTGACCATGTGGTCCTCGTACCGGTTGAGCGGCTCGAGGCAGATGGTGACGCCCTCCCGGGCGGCGTGCTCGCCCAGCGCCGCCAGGCCTTCGATCAGCACCGCACGGTCCCCCTCGGGCGACCGCGGGGCCACGAACGGCGGCAGGCGCAGCGAGAACATCCCGTACGACGCCGGAGTCGCCGCCGCCTGACCACCGATCGCCGCGATCACCGACAGCTGCGACTTCATCTGCGCGATCGCGTCGGCCCGCAGCGCCGGGTCGAATGCGCCGAAGAAATGCAGCATGTCAACGCATACCGTGGGCATCGGCACACCGTCGCGAGCCGCCTGCCGCAACTCCGGCAGCCGGTCGCGGAACTGGAAGTTGCCTCTCCCGCGCAGCTCGATGCCGTCGTATCCGGCGCGCGCCGCGAACTCCCATTTCTCCTGCAGCGTGCGGCCGGGCAGCAGCTGCTCCTGGCAAATGATCTTTAGCATCAGAACTCCAGCACGATCTGCAGGGCATCCTCCGGCCGTTCATGTAGGAGGTCGAAGGCCGCGGCCGCCTGCCGGGCCGGAAGGACGTGGGTGACCAGGCCGAGCGGATCCACCGCTCCCGATGCGATCAGCCCGAGGAAGGCCTGGAGGAGCCGGTCCGGGTTCCAACGTCCGGCGAGGCCCGCCGGCACCCCACCGATCTGCGACGCCACGATCTGCACCCGGTTGTGGTGGAACTCCTCGCCCAGCCGGAGACCCATCGCATCGCCCTGGTAAAAGCCGGCGGCGACGGTACGGCCGTCCACCGCCACCGACCGAATCGCTTCGTGCAGTGCGCGATAGGAGCCACTCATCTCGATGGCGACGTCCACCCCGCGGTTGCCGGTCAGCCGGCGCAACTCCGCCGCGCAGTCGGTCGTCGTGGGGTTCAGCAGGATGCGCGCGCCGTACTCCTCGGCGTACTTGAGCCGGCGGGCGAACGTGTCGACGGCCGCCACCTCGGCGCCGTTGAGGGCGGCGAGCCGGCTGGTGAGCAGCCCGATCACCCCCTGGCCGAAGATGGCGACGGTTTCCGTCACGTGGACGTCGGCGGCCAGCAGCGCGTTGAGCGCCACGGCACCGACGCGGGCGAAGGTGGCCGCCAGCGGGTCCATGCCCTCCGGCAGGACCCGGCCGGCCAGGGTGCCGGCGGGCAGCACCGCCTCGCCGCGGTGTCCCCACATTCCCCAGATCCGCTGGCCGACCTGCGGCCCTTCCGGAGAATCGGCGACGTCGTCGGCCACCTCGACGACTGACCCGACCTCCGAGTAGCCGACGCCGGCGACCGGATAGGTGATCGCGCCGTCGCCGTCGACGAAGAGGCGGCCGTACGGATCCCACCGACGGTTCAGGTAGGGGTTGCTGCCCCGGTAGACGGTGAGCTCGGTGCCGCTGGAGATGCCCGAGTAGCGGGTGCGGACCCGGACGTGACCGGCGGGCAGGGACGACGGCGCCTGCTCCACGACATCGACGCGGTACGGCGCGCTGAATTGGATGATCTGTGGCAACGGGGCCACCACCCGATCAGGTGAAGAGGAGTCGCAGTGGGCGGGCTTTCGCCCGCTTAATCTCGAGCTTTGCTCACTTATGTATGACCATCAAGTAAAAGTGTCGCATCGACGCGGGCACCGTCCGTACCGGCACCGGCGGTCGGGCGACCGAGGGATTGACGGGCCGGCAGCCAACAGGTAAAGAGGTCCCCATGCTGGCGACGAAGCCAGATTCCGCCGGCCATCTACTGTGGCTGGTGCGGACCGGCCACGGGCGCACGTGTGGCCAACTCGAGCACGCCACCGGCCTGTCCCGCTCGACCGTCGTACAGCGCCTCAATGTTCTGCTCGCCGCCGGCCTCGTCCGGGTCAACGGCGTTACCGGTTCTACCGGCGGGCGGCCGGCGCAACGGTGGGAGTTCAACCCACAGCACGGCGTACTGCTCGCGGCTGCGCTCGGCGCCGACCGGGCGCGCGCCGCCGTCCTCGATGTCGGCGGCCGGGTCCTCGCCGGGGAGACCGCGCCGGCCGGAATCGCCACCCGGCCGGAGCGGGCGGCCCGCTGGGTCGGTCTGTGCTTCGAACAGCTGCTGTCGGCAACGGGCTGGAAGCCGGAGCAGGTCCGGGGCGTCGGCATCGGGACACCGTCGCTGACGGACGGCCAGGCCATCGCCGACGTCCTGCAATCCATCTGGGACTGTCCGGTCCGGCTGGACAGTGTGGCCGACCTGATGGCGCTCGGGGAACACGCGGCGAACCATCCGGAGTGCCGAGTGCTCGTCCTGGTCGATGTCGGGGCGGCGATCGCGGCCGGCATGGTCGTCGGTGGTGCGATCCACCGCGGCGACGGTGCCGTCGCCGGCGACCTCGGCCACGTACGGCTTCCGGCGCTCGCCGACGCCCGGTGCGACTGCGGCTCGTACGGCTGCCTCGCCGCCGGCGCCAGCGCCCGTGCCATCGCGCGCCGACTGACCGTGCTGGGCGTGCCCACCCGGCCGGGTCCTGGCCTCACCGGGCGCCTGCGGCAGGGCCACCCCGACGCTCTCCGGCTCGTCCGGACCGCCGGCGGGTTGGTCGGCGAGGTGCTCTCCCCCGCGCTGAGCCTGGTCGTCCCCGGCGTCCTCGTCGTCACCGGTGACCTCGCCGAACGCCCATTCCTGGCCGGGCTGCGCGAAGCGCTGCACGAGCGGATGTCGCCGCGCGCGGCGCGGAGCCTGCGGCTGACCACCGGCCGGCTCGGGTCGAACGCCTACGCGAGCGGCGTACACCAGCTACTGGTGGACCAGGTGTACGCGCCGGCCGCCGTGGACACCCGGCTGGCCGCCGGCCTGTCCTGAGCCGGCGGCGCGCCGCTGGATTGGCTCCCTTGGGAAGGGGTAACG
>DASVMV010000354.1:0-15456 GCA_036384155.1 Micromonosporaceae bacterium | reverse complement strand
GCGGCGGGTCGGCCGTACGCCGACGTCGCCGCGCTGTGCGCCGCGGGTGACGCCGCCGTCGAGCGGCTGGACTGGGGGGACATCGCCGCGGCCCTCGCGGCGCATCCCCGGATCGGCGAGCGCGCGGCGGGCACGGACCGCGCCGCGACCTGGTCGCGCCGGGAGCAGAGCGGGGTGGCCGGCGCCGATCCGCGGGTACGCGCCGCACTGCTCGAGGCCAACCGGGCGTACGAGGAGCGCTTCGGCCACGTCTTCCTCATTTTCGCCACCGGGCGCACCGAGGCCGAGATCCTCACGGCGGCCCGGGCCCGGCTCGGCAACGACGAGCGGGCCGAGCGCCGGGTGGTGCACGAGGAGCTGGCGCGGATCACCCGGCTACGGCTGTCGAGGTTGGTGTCATGACGCTGTCCACGCACGTGCTGGACGCCGGCCGGGGAGAGCCGGCGGCGGGCGTACCCGTGCGTCTGGAGCGGGACCACGACGGGGCGTGGGTGACGGTCGCGTCGGCATGCACGGACGGCGATGGCCGCCTGCGGGACTGGGTGCCCGCGGCCGAGTGGACGGCGGGCACCTATCGGCTCGTGTTCGCCACCGGAGGCCCGTTCTTCCCGGAGGTCGTCGTGGTCTTCCGGGTGACCGAGCCCGACCGGCATCACCACGTGCCGGTGCTGCTCAGCCCCTACGGCTACACCACCTACCGAGGGAGCTGACCGATGGCGATCGTGCTCGGCGACAACCAGTACGGCAAGGCGGAGACGCGCCTGGTCCGCGTGGCGCGGGACGGGCCCCGGCACGAGCTACGGGATCTCAACGTCACGACGACCCTCGCCGGGGACCTCGCCGCGACGCACCTCACCGGCGACAACTCCGGCGTGCTGGCCACCGACTCGCAGAAGAACACGGTGTACGCCTTCGCGAAGCGGCACGGTGTCGGCGAGATCGAGGAGTTCGGCCTGCTGCTGGCCCGGCACTTCGTCACCGCGCAGCCCACCGTGCACCGGGCGCGGGTGTCCATTGCGGAGTACGCCTGGCGCCGCCTCGGGGACCACTCGTTCGAGCGGTCCGGGGCGCAGGTTCGCACGGCGACGGTTAGCTGTGCAGGCGACGAGGCATGGGTCGTGTCGGGGCTGACCGGCCTGGTGCTGCTGAGCTCCACCGACTCGGAGTTCCACGGTTTTCCTCGCGACCCGTACACCACGCTGCCCGAGACGAAGGACCGGATCCTCGCCACGGAGGTCAACGCCCGGTGGCGGCATGCCGCGACGGATGGCGACTGGGGGCGTTCCTTCGCGACCGTACGGCAGGCCCTCGTCGACGCGTTCGTCGGGACGTACAGCTTTTCGCTGCAGCAGACCCTGTACGCGATGGGTCGTGCCGTGCTGACGCGAGCGCCCGAGGTCGTCGAGGTGCGGCTGTCGCTACCCAACCGGCACCACCTGCTCCTCGACCTCGCCCCGTTCGGGTTGGCGAACCCGAACGAGGTGTTCGTGGCCGCCGACCGACCGTACGGGCTGATCGAGGGCACGGTGCTGCGCGACGACGGGCCGCCGCCCGGCCTGGCCTGGTGGTGAGCGAGGTATGGAATTCCTACGACCAGCCACCTGGGATGAAGCGCTGGCGCTGAAGGCGGACCACCCGGATGCGGTGCCGATCGCCGGTGGCACGGACGTCATGGTGGAGCTGAACTTCGACCGGCGGCGCCCGCCGGCCCTGCTGGACCTGACCCGCGTCGCGGACCTCGCGGAATGGGCGCCGGACGGGCCGTTGCTGCGGGTCGGTGCCGGGGTGACCTACCGGCGCATCGTCGAGGAACTGGGCGCCCGGCTGCCCGGGCTCGCGATGGCCGCGCGCACCGTCGGCTCGCCGCAGATCCGCAACCGCGGGACGGTCGGCGGCAACCTCGGCTCGGCGTCCCCGGCCGGCGACGCGCTCCCGCCGCTGCTGGCCGATGGTGCGCTGGTCGAGGTCGCCTCGGTGCGGGCCGTACGCCGGATACCGGTCGGCGAGTTCTTCGCCGGGCCGAAGCGCAGCGTGCTGGCGCCGGACGAGCTGATCGCGGCGTTCCTGGTGGCGCCGGCCGACGGGCCGCGGCAGTTCGCGAAGGTCGGCACGCGTAACGCCATGGTGATCGCGGTGTGCGCGTTCGCGCTGTCGCTGCGGGTCGACACCGGCGCGGTTGGCACCGGGATCGGTTCCGCGGCGCCGACCCCGGTGCGGGCGCCCGAGGCGGAGGACTTCCTCGCCGCCGAACTGCCGTGGGAGACCCGGGAGGCGCTCCCCGACCCGGTGGTGGCCCGGTTCGGGGAGTTGGCCGCCGCCGCCGCGGCGCCCATCGACGACGTACGCGGCACCGCCGCCTACCGCCGGCACGCACTGTCGGTGCTGGCCCGCCGGACGCTGCACTGGGCCTGGGAGGAGTACCGGTCATGCGGGTGAACGTGACAGTCAACGGGGAGAAGCGCCAGGCCGACGACGTGTGGCCGGGGGAGAGCCTGCTCTACCTGCTGCGTGAGCGGCTCGGCCTGCCCGGAGCCAAGAACGCGTGCGAGCAGGGGGAGTGCGGGTCCTGCACCGTGTACGTGGACGGCGCGGCGGTGTGCGCGTGCCTGGTCGCGGCGGGCCAGGCCCATGACCGCTCGGTCGTGACGGTCGAAGGGCTGGCCACCGACGTCGTACAGCGGGCGTTCCTGAAGGCCGGTGCCGTGCAGTGCGGGTTCTGCACCCCCGGCCTCGTGGTGGCCGTACACGACCTGCTCGCGCGCACGCCCCATCCGACGGATCCCGACATCCGGGAGGCGCTCGCGGGCAACCTGTGCCGCTGCACCGGATACGAGCACATCCTGGACGCGGTCCGGCTGGCCGCCGCGGAGGTGCCGGGCTGATGGCGAGGATCCTCATCGAGGGGTGCGCGGTGGCGACCGTGGACGGCGCGGGCACCGAGTACGCCGACGGGCACATCCTCGTCGACGACGACCGGATCGTGGCGGTCGGATCGGGCCGGGCCGGCCCCCTGGACGACCGGTCGGTGCGCCGGGTCGACGGCTCCGGCTGCCTCGCCACGCCCGGTCTGGTGAACACCCACCACCATCTGTACCAGTGGGCCACCCGCGGCCTGGCGCAGCAGGCGAACCTGTTCGGCTGGCTCACCCAGCTCTACCCGGTGTGGGCCGGCATCGACGAGGAGATCGTCGCTGGCGCGGCGGCGGCGGGGCTCGGCTGGCTCGCCCTGTCCGGCTGCACGACCACGACCGACCACCACTACGTGTTCCCCCGTGGCACCGGCGACCTGCTCGGCGCGTCGGTCGCCGCGGCGCGCGAGGTCGGGCTGCGGTTCCATCCCTGCCGCGGGTCCATGGACCTCGGTGTCTCGTCCGGCGGCCTGCCGCCGGACGAGATCGTCGAGAACACCGACGCCGCGCTGGCCGCCACCGAGGAGGCGATCGACCGGTTCCACGACCCCTCCTTCGGGGCGATGGTGCGCCTCGCGGTGGCTCCGTGCTCGCCGTTCTCGGCCAGCGCGAAGCTGATGACCGAGGCGGCCGCGCTGGCGCGGCGGCGCGACGTACGGCTGCACACCCACCTCGCCGAGACGGTCGAGGAGTCCGCCTACTGCGCCGAGCAGCACGGTTGCACCCCGGTCGAGTACGCCGAGGGGCTCGGCTGGCTGGGACCGGACGTCTGGCTGGCGCACTGCGTCCACATCGGAGCGCGCGGCGTGGACCAGCTCGTCGCGACCGGCACCGGGGTTGCGCACTGTCCCAGCTCCAACGCCCGCCTGGGCGCGGGGATCGCCCCGATCCGCGACCTGCTCGACGCGAGCGCGCCCGTCGGTCTCGGCGTGGACGGTCCCGCATCACAGGAGGCCGGACAGCTCGGCGCCGAGTTGCGGCAGGCGCTGCTGGCCGCGCGGCTGCGCGGCGGGCCGACCGCACTGACGGCCCGAGAGGCGCTGTCGCTCGGCACGCTCGGTGGTGCCCGATGCCTCGGCCGGGCCGACGAGCTGGGTTCCCTGGAGCCCGGCAAGCTGGCGGACGTGGCGCTGTGGCGGCTCGACGGGCTTGGCCACGCGGGCATCGACGACCCGGTCGCCGCGCTCGTGTTCGGACCGCCCGCCCCGCTGTCCCTGCTGCTGGTGGGCGGCCGCCCGGTCGTCGAGCAGAGCTGTCTGACCACAGTAGACGCAGACGAGCTCGGCCGGCGCGGGCGCACGGCCGCGCGCCGGCTCCGCCGCAAGGGGGTGGCACCGTGAGTGAGCGAGCTGGCGCGGCGGCGGGCGTGAGCGAGGGAGCTGGCGCGGCGGCGTCTGGACTGAGGAGCGCAGCGACGAGGGACGACGTCGCGAACAGCGCCGCGCGAGCGATCGAGCCAGACAACAGGGAAGACGTCGCGAACAGCGCCGCGCGAGCGAGCGAACCAGGTAGGACAGCATGATCGGCGTACGCGAAGGACTGGCCGCGACGGCCCCCGGTGGTGTGGGGGAGAGCCCGACCCGGCCCGACGGGGCGCTGAAGGTGACGGGCGAGTTCGCGTTCTCCTCCGACCTGTGGGCCGACGACATGCTGTGGGGGGCAACGCTGCGCAGCCCGCACCCCCGGGCCCGGATCCGCCGGATCGACCTCACCGCGGCGCTGGCGCTGCCCGGCGTACACGCCGTACTCACGCACGAGGACGTCCCGGGCGCCAAAACCTACGGACTGGAGATCCCGGACCAGCCCGTGCTGGCCGCGGACGAGGTCCGCTACCAGGGCGAGCCGATCGCGATCGTGGCCGCCGACCACCCGGAGACGGCGCGCCGGGCCGCGGCGCGGATCGTCGTCGAGTACGAGGTGCTCCCGCCGGTGGTCGACGCGGAGGCGGCCCTCGCGCCCGGCGCGCCTCCCGTGCATCCGGCCGGCAACCTGCTGCGCCATGTGCCGATCCGGCGCGGCGATCCGGCCGCCGCGGCCGACGTCGTGGTCACCGGCGAGTACGAGGTCGGCATGCAGGACCAGGCGTTCCTCGGACCCGAGTCGGGGCTCGCCGTGCCGGCCGAAGACGGCGGGATCGACCTCTACGTGGCCACCCAGTGGCTGCACGTCGACCAGCAGCAGGTCGCCGGGTGCCTCGGCCTGCCCACCGACCGGGTGCGACTGACGCTCGCCGGCGTCGGCGGGGCGTTCGGGGCGCGCGAGGACCTGTCCATGCAGGTGCACGCCTGCCTGCTGGCGTTGCACACCCGACGGCCGGTCAAGATGGTCTACGGGCGCGAGGAGTCGTTCTTCGGCCACGTACACCGGCACCCGGCCCGGCTGCGCTACGAGCACGGCGCCACGCGCGACGGCCGGCTCGTCTACGTACGGGCCCGCATCGTGCTCGACGGTGGGGCGTACGCGTCCAGCTCCACGGCCGTCTGCGGCAACGCCGCCACCCTGGGCGTCGGCCCGTACGACGTACCAAACGTGGTGATGGACGCCTATGCGGTCTACACCAACAACCCGCCGTGTGGGGCGATGCGCGGGTTCGGCGCGGTCCAGGCGTGCTTCGCGTACGAGACCCAGATGGACAAGCTGGCGGCGGCACTCGGCCTGGACCCGGTGGAGGTCCGCCTCCGCAACGCGCTGTCCACCGGTGACCGCATGCCCACCGGCCAGGTGGTCGACGGGCCGGCGCCGGTGGCCGAGCTGCTGACCCGGATCCGGGACCTGCCGTCGCCCCCGCCCGCGTCCGGGGACCCGCGCGAGCTGCCCGGCGGGGTCGCCAACACCACGCGCGGCGAGGGGGTCGTGCGCGGCGTCGGGTACGCCGTGAGCATCAAGAACGTGGGCTTCTCCGAGGGCTTCGACGACTACGCCACCGCACGGGTACGGCTCGAGGTGATGGGCGGGGCGGCGACCGCGCTCGTGCATACGGCGGCCGCCGAGGTGGGTCAGGGCCTGGTGACCGTGCAGGCGCAGATCGCCCGGACCGAGCTGGGCGTGGACCGGGTCGTGGTCGCCACCGCGGACACGGCCGTCGGCAGTGCCGGATCGTCGTCGGCGTCGCGGCAGACGTACATGACCGGCGGAGCGGTGCGGGCGGCCTGCGCGGCCGTCCGGGAGCGGGTGCTGGCTCGCCTCGGTTCCGGCCACCGCGACCTGTCACTGGCCGGCGGCAAGGTGGTGTCCGCCGTGGACGGTGTGATCGCCGACCTCGCCGACGTGCTGGGCGACGAGCCGGTCGAGGAGACCGTCGAATGGCGCCACCGGCCGACGTACCCGCTCGACCCGGTGACCGGGCAGGGTGACGCGCACGTGCAGTACGCGTTCGCGGCACACCGGGCCACCGTGGACGTGGACGTCGACCTGGGCCTCGTCCGGGTCGTCGAGATCGCCACCGCGCAGGACGTCGGCAAGGCGGTGAACCCGCAGGCCGTACGCGGTCAGATCCACGGCGGCACGGCACAGGGTCTGGGCCTGGCGCTGATGGAGGAGATCCAGGTGGTCGACGGGATGGTTCGCAACCCGTCATTCACCGACTACCTGATCCCGACGATCCTCGACGTGCCACCGATGCGGGTGGACGTCCTCGAACTCGGCGACCCGCAGGCGCCGTACGGGCTGCGGGGAGTCGGTGAGCCTCCTACCATCTCATCGACCCCGGCCATCGTGGCCGCGATCCGGGCGGCGACCGGTCGGCCGCTCACCCGGGTGCCGGTGCGGCCCGAACACATCGTCGGCCGATGACCCGGCTACCCGCGGACGTCTACGCCGAGCTGGACGACCGGCTCGGCCCGGTCGACGCGCAGTTGCGCCGGCGCTACCCGGGCGAGGCGCGCGGCCGCCAGCCCGTGCACACCGTCTACGTGCCCGCCCACCGGTGCCACCCGTCACTGATCGAGGAGTGGGGCGCCGAGGCGCTGCGGGCGCTCACGGAGCACGCCCCGCTGCCGTACGGGGACGAGCTGCGCGACCGGGTCGCCACCAAACTGGGCCGGGAGCCGATCGAGGACCTGCGGATCGACTTCGAGGACGGGTACGGCGTCCACGACGACGCGGACGAGGACGCGGCGGCCCGGGCGGCGGCCAAGATGCTCCCGGCGACGCCGTTCGTCGGGATCCGGATCAAGAGCCTCGAGGCGCCCACCCGTCGCCGTGCGGTCCGCACGCTCGATGTGTTCCTCGACGCGATCGGGCCGGTCCCGGACGGGTTCGTCATCACCCTGCCGAAGGTCAGCGCCGTGGAGCAGGTGACCGCCATGGCCGTCCTGTGTGGACGACTCGAGCAGGCGTACGGGCTGCCGGCCGGGCGGCTGCGCTTCGAGGTGCAGATCGAGACGCCGCCTGCGGTGCTGGCCGCCGACGGTACCGCCACCGTCGCCCGGATGATCCACGCCGCCGAGGGGCGGTGCACCGGACTGCACTACGGCACGTACGACTACAGCGCCGCGATCGGCATCGCGGCCGGCTACCAGAGCCTGGACCACCCGGCGGCGGACCACGCGAAGGCGGTGATGCAGGCGGCTGCGGCCGGTACCGGCGTACGCCTGTCCGACGGGTCGACGAACGTGCTGCCGGTGGGCGACACCGCGACGGTGCAGGGGGCGTGGCGACTGCACGCCGCGCTGGTGCGGCGCTCGCTGGAGCGCGGTTTCTACCAGGGCTGGGACCTGCACCCGGCGCAACTGCCGACCCGGTACGCGGCGACGTACGCGTTCTTCCGGGACGGCCTGCCCGCAGCCCGGGCGCGGTTGTCGGACTACCTCGAGCGTCGCGCGGGTGGCGTCCTCGACGAGCCCGCGACCGCCCGCGCCCTGGCCGGTTTCCTGCTGCGCGGCCTCGACTGCGGGGCCGTGCACCCGGCCGAGGTCGGTTTCGACCGGGCAGTGCTGGAGACCCTATGAGCGAGCGCAGCGAGCGAATCATTGGGCGCAGTGCGCTTGGAGCCTTATGCCCGCCCGCAGCGGAGCGAGGACGGGCATGAGCGATCTGGTGCTGCGGTCCCGCCGGGTTGTGACGCCGGAGGGGGAGCGGCCAGCCGCGGTACGGGTATCGGGCGGCCGGATCGCGGCGGTCGAGCCGTACGAGCCCCCCGGGGAGGACCTCGGCCACCTCGCCCTGCTGCCCGGCCTCGTCGACACCCACGTGCACGTGAACGAGCCCGGCCGGACGCACTGGGAGGGCTTCGCCACCGCCACCCGGGCGGCTGCGGCCGGCGGCGTCACCACGATCCTCGACATGCCGCTCAACTCGCTGCCGCCCACGGTGACCGTCGACGCGTTGACGGTCAAGCGGCGCGCGGCAGCCGGGCAGTCGTTTGTGGACGTGGGCTTCTGGGGCGGCGCCGTGCCCGGCAACCTCGGCGACCTACGTCCCCTGCATGACGCCGGCGTCTTCGGCTTCAAGTGCTTTCTGGCCCCGTCCGGCGTCGACGAGTTCGGCCACCTCGACGCGGCCGGGCTGAACCGGGCCCTGCGGGCGGTCGAGGGGGCCTTGTTCCTCGTGCACGCCGAGGACCCGCACGAACTCGGGCCGGCCGCCCCGTCCCGGCGGTACGCCGACTTCCTGGCCTCCCGTCCCCGTGACGCGGAGAACCGGGCGGTGGCGACCGTGGTGGCGGCCGCCCGGGGGGCGCGGGCCCGCGTACACGTGCTGCATCTGTCCTCGTCGGACGCGCTGGCCGCGCTGGCGGCGGCCCGGCGCGACGGTGTCCGCGTCACGGCCGAGACGTGCCCGCACTACCTGTCCCTGGCCGCTGAGGACGTGCCGGATGGCGCGACCCAGTTCAAGTGCTGCCCGCCGATCCGCGAGGGCGCCAACCGCGAGGCACTGTGGCGCGGGCTCGCCGCCGGCGAGCTCGACTGCGTGGTGTCGGATCACTCGCCCTGCCCGCCCGACCTCAAGCACCTCGACAGCGGCGACTTCGCGGACGCGTGGGGCGGCATCGCCTCGCTCCAACTGGGCCTGCCCGTGGTGTGGACGCAGGCGCGGCGCCGCGGGCATCGGCTCGTGGACGTGGCCCGCTGGATGGCCGGGCGGCCGGCGGAGATCGCCGGGCTGCGGCGCAAGGGCCGGATCGCGCCCGGGTACGACGCGGACCTGGTCGCCTTCGCTCCCGACGAACCCTTCGTCGTGGACCCGGCGCGGCTGCACCACCGGCACCCGGTGACGCCCTACGCGGGCCAGCGGCTCTACGGCGTCGTCCACCGAACGTGGCTGCGGGGCTGCCCGGTGGACGGTGCGCCGCGCGGGCGCCTGCTGTCGAGGACGGAGACATGAGCGACTTCACGACCTTGCCGGACCTCGCGTCCCGGGCGCTCGGCGGCGGCGTCGTGGCCGCCAACGACGAGTTCTTCGCTCCTCGCGACTGCCTGGTCGACCCCGCGCCCCCGACCTTCAGAGCGGGCACGTTCGGCGCGAAGGGCCAGGTCTACGACGGCTGGGAGACCCGGCGGCGCCGGGAGCCGGGCCACGACCACGCGATCGTCCGGCTCGGCGCACCTGGGGTGGTGCGGGGTGTCGTCATCGACACGTCGTTCTTCACCGGAAACTACCCGCCGTACGCGTCCGTCGAGGCGTGCGGCGTCGAGGGCTACCCGGCGCCGGCGGAACTGGCCGAGGCTGCGTGGGTCACGCTGGTGCCGCGGTCGCCGGTGCAGGGCGATGCTCAGAACCCGTTCGCGGTGGACGTCGATCGGCGCTTCACCCACGTACGGCTGTCCATCTATCCGGATGGGGGAGTGGCGCGGCTGCGCGTGCACGGCGAAGCCGTACCCGATCCACGGTGGTGGGCGGACGGCCCGGTGGATCTCGCAGCGGCCGAGCACGGCGGACTCGTCGTCGCCTGCAGTGACAAGTTCTTCGGCTCGCCCAACAACCTGCTGCTGCCCGGCCTGGCCCGGGTGATGGGCGAAGGCTGGGAGACCGCGCGGCGGCGCGACGGTGGCAACGACTGGGTGGTCGTGCGCCTGGCGGCGCCCGGCGTCGTCCGGCTGGCGGAGCTGGACACGAGCCACTTCAAGGGCAACGCGCCAGGCGCGGCGGCACTGCATGGCGCCGACGCCCGGACGTCCTCATTGGACGATTCAGGCAGCTGGTTCCAGATCCTGCCGCGCACCCGGCTGCAGCCCGACACGCGGCACCGGTTCCGAGTGGCCGCGCCGGTTGCGGCGACCCATGTGCGGCTGGACGTCTACCCGGACGGCGGGATGGCCCGGCTGCGCCTCTACGGCCGGCTCGGCCCCGACGACCTCGCCGCGGCGGTGCGGCGGTGGCTCGACTCGCTGCCGGCCGGCTCCATGCCCGCATGATGCTCGAGTCCTAGGCGCTGCCGCTCCACGAGTCCGAGGTGACCGGCGCGAACGGGCAAGAGGACGACTCCACGGCGCTTATTTCGGCTGGCGCCGCAGTGTGAGGTCGCGAGCCTCGGCGTAACGTTCCCGGACTGCCGCCAAGGGCTTCCCCTCGTACGTCCGCGTTCCCTGCACGGCCCATTCCGGCGGCTCGTTGCCACCGGTCAGCACCCACGCCGCTTGGCGGGCAGCGCCGTCGGCGACGTACTCGCCGGGCTGAGGCGCCACGACGGGTCCGCCGAATACGGTGGGCGCGATGCGCCGGACCGCCTCGGACCGGGCGCCACCGCCGATCAGCAGAATGCGCTCGACCTTGGCCCCGTGCGCGACGAGCGCGTCTACGCCGTCCGCGAGCCCGCAGAGCACGCCCTCGACGGCAGCGCGGGCGATGTGGGCGGGGTCGCTGTTGGACATGCGGAGGCCATGCAGCGCCCCGGTGGCATCCGGCCGGTCCGGGGTCCGCTCGCCCTCGAGGTACGGCACGAGCACGAGCCCGCCGGCACCGGACGGGGCGCGCAACGCGAGGTCGGCGAGCTCGTCGTGGGTCACCTGCAACATCGCTGCCGCGGCATCCAGAACTCCGGCGGCGTTCAGTGTGCAGACCAGCGGCAGGAACCGCCCGGTCGCGTCGGCGAAGCCGGCCACGATGCCGGACGGGTCTTCGGCCGGCACATCGGCGATGGCTGAGGCCACACCGGAGGTGCCCAGTGAGACGACCACATCCCCCGGCCTGGCGGACAGGCCAAGGGCGGCAGCGGCGTTGTCGCCACTGCCGGGGCCGAGGACAGCGCCACCCGGCGTCACGCCGGCCCGTTCGGCCGGACCGAGCACGCGCGGGAGCATGGCGTCCCGGCCGAACGCGAGCCGCAGGAGCTCGAGCCGGTAGCGTTCGTGCTTCGCCGACCAGTAGCCGGTGCCGCTGGCGTCGCCGCGGTCGGTCACCAGCGACGAGAGCCCGTCGGCACCGGCAAGCCGCCAGGTCAGCCAATCGTGCGGCAGGGCAACGGCGGCGGTCTGTGCGGCCGACGCGGGTTCATGCTCGGCCAGCCAGCGCAGCTTGGTGACGGTGAACGACGCGACGGGGACCAGACCAACGGTCTCGACCCAGGCCCGGCGGCCGCGCTCCCCGCCGCCGAGTTCCTCGATGAGGTCGGCCGCCGCACCGGCGGATCGGATGTCATTCCACAGTAGAGCCGGGCGTACCACCTGGCCGGCCTCGTCGAGGCACACCATGCCGTGCTGCTGCGCGCCGACGGCGAGGGCGTCCACGTCGTCCAGCCCACCGGCCTGCTCGATGGCCGCTTGTAGCGCCGACCACCATGCGTCGGGATGCACCTCGGTGCCGGGCGGGTGCGTGGCCCGTCCCTCGCGAAGCAGCGCGCCGGTCTCCGCGTCGCGGATGACGATCTTGCAGGACTGAGTCGACGAGTCGACGCCGGCAGCTAGTGGCATCAGAGGCTCCGCGCTTAGCTTTGGGTGTTATCGCCGGTGCAGGTTCTCGCACACACCAGCAATCGGCAAGAGCTCAGGTTGCCGACGTCCAGCACGACGGGATCTTTTTTGCATGGTATCGTTCCCACACTGCGATGGTCAACGAGCCTGATGCGGGGTGCACGTGGCTATTGAGGCGAGACGGTTCAAGGTCGGTGTACAGCTGGAGCCGCAGCACACGTCGATGGCGGACCTCCGCGAGGCGTGGCGGAGAGCAGACGACCTGGGCGTCGACTCGATCTGGACGTGGGACCATTTCCGGCCGGTGCACGGCGACGTGACCGGCACCCACTTCGAGGGCTGGACACAGCTGGCGGCGATGGCGGTCGAGACCTCGAGCGCACGGATCGGGGTACTCGTCTCCTGTATGTCGTACCGGAATCCAGACCTGCTGGCCGACATGGCACGCACCGTCGACCACCTCAGCGGTGGGCGGGTCATCCTCGGTCTCGGCGCGGGGTGGTACGGCGACGAGTACGCCGACTACGGCTACCACTTCGGCGCCGCCGGTGAGCGGCTCGACGCATTCGAGCAGGGAATCGTGCGGGTCAAGCAGCGGCTAGAGCGACTGGTGCCCGGCCCGGTTGGACCGATGCCCCTCTTGCTCGGCGGCGGCGGCGAACGGAGAACGCTGCGCCTGGTGGCCGAGCACGCGGACGCATGGAACGTCGTACTCAGCTCACCGGACGAGTTCCTGGCCAAGAACAAGCGGCTGACGGCCTGGTGTGAGCAGCTCGGTCGCGACCCGCGAACGGTCCAGCGCAGCGTGCTCATCAACGATCCCGCGGCCTTCGGGCGCGCGCGCGATTTCGTCGACGCCGGTGCCGAGCATGTGATGCTGGCCGTCGGCCGTCCCTTCTCGTTCGAACCGGTGCGTGAGCTGCTGCGCGTCGCGGCGTCCTGACCGGCCTGCGGCTCGGTGGCCCGCCGGCCGCGGGTGTTAATGACCCGCCGGCCGCGGCTGTCAGTGGCTCGCGCGCGGGGTGGGGAAGGGCGGCAGCATGGGCACGTCGGGGTTGATGTCGGGGCCGAAGAACTTGAGGATCACGAGGTCGTCCGATCCGGTGTTCCGTACGATCTCGGGCCGGGTCGCTGCCTTGTGCACGAGGAAGAGTTCGTCCATGCCCGGCTGGCCGCCGCAGATCTCATGGCCGCCGTACGTGCCGGTGCCGCCCCACACGAGAATGTTGTGAACGCCCTGCTCCACAGTGATGAAGCTCTGGCCGGGCCGCACGACGAGCTTCTTCCCGCTGAACTTCGTCGTGTTGTAGAAGATCCACCACTCGGCGCCGCCGGCCTGCGTGGTGCCGGCCACCGGGGCTGCGGTGAGGTGCCGGTTTTCGTAGAAGTACGGGTCGCCGTTGAGCTCCCAGTCGATGAAGTCCAGGACGAACCGCTCGCCGTGGCGTTCCCGGTCTTCCGGTCGTACGTCCTTGAAGAGCAGGTCTTTCGAGATGATCGTGCCGGCGTTGAGTGCCTGGAACATCGCAAGGACGTCGGAGTCTTCCTGTAGTTCGATCGTCAGCGCTGTGCCGGGGGCGTGCAGGACCCCGGAGGGAATGTGGAATCCCTCCTCCGCCACGAGCATCTCGCCGCGTGCGTGCTTGAGGATCTCATCGCTGTTCCACTCCACCAGGTAGGGGAGGAGGACGTCACCCCGCTTGCCCTCGGCGATCCACGGATGGACGCCGAAGAAGGACTCCGGGTGGGCGCCCATGTCGACGCCTGCGGGGAAGTAGTAGGCCTCGTCCTTGGGCTTGCAGCCGACCATGCTGGCGTGTCGCGCGGTCGGATGGATGTGGTACGGGATGCGCGCCTGGTAGTCGAAGATCTTCGCCAGGCGCTCGAGACCTCGGTGGGTGCGGGCGTACTCGGTGCCGAGGAAGGTCACGGGATCGGCCTCAACGGCGTCGCGGAGAAGGGCCCGCTGGCCCTTCGCGCCGACCAGATAACTCAGCCCTTCATCCGGCGGACCGATCCGGTTGTCGGCCTTGGTGGTCGAGCCGAGCCAACGCTCGCAGATGAAACCCCGCTCGCCCACGTCGTACGCGTGCTCGGCAAGTCCGAGCCGGCGGCCGGGAGGTAGCCAGTCGCGGGCCACCCAGGCCGGTTCCAGCCGGAGAATGCCGTTGCCCTCGGAAAGCACCTCGTCGACGCGCCCACGAACCGGTGAAGTCGTCATCCTTCACCCTTCTCCTGGTCGGTGCAGCCAGATCCCGGGCAGCCGTCAAGTCGTTCTCTTGACACCCAATGTGGGAACGTTACCATAAGGGCCACGTTTTGGGGATGCGAGTCGAACACAGGCAGGTGCCTTACCAAACCACGCAGCTCCGGACAGGTGACGCCGATGAACCGGCGACGCATGGCCGCGATAGTCGCTCTGTTCGCCCTCACCGCAAGCGGATGCGGTAGCGGGGGAGGCGGGGGTAGTAGCCAGGGAGGTGATGGCGAGGCCGGCACGCTGCAGCTGTGGGCGTACGAGGGCTATCAGGACTTCCTCCCCAAGCTCATCGAAGGCTTCGAGGCGAAGTACCCGAAGATTAAGGTCGAACTCACCAACGTGCCCGAAGAGCAGTACGTCACGAAGGTCGACACCGCACTCGCGGCCAAGCAGCCGCCGGACCTCGGGTTCATCTACGAGCGGCGCTGGCTTAAGCAGGACAAGTTCGTGCCGGTGGACGACATCGTCAAATCCGAAAACATCGATCTATCGACGTGGGCCTCCGGCGTCATCAGCAAGGACCCGAACGGCGAAGCCGCCTGCTCGTACGAGGGCAAGACCTACTGTCTCGGCTCCTACACCGGCACCGCGCTGATGTTCTACAACAAGGACATGTTCGACAAGGCGGGGATGACGCCTCCCGCGCCCTGGCCCGGCATGACCCTCGAGGAGTACGCCACGACGGCCTGTCAGCTCCGTGACAAGATCGGCGGTGGCGTCTACGGGACGGCGCACGGCGACCCGGTGACGTGGCTGCCGTGGGAGGTCCATGTCTCGTCCGACGGCAAGAAGGCCGAGGGCGTGGCCAATAGCGCGAACACCGCGCGCGATTACGAGATCATCGCCAAGATGTTCCGCGACAAGTGCGCGCCGAGCCTCAACGTGCTCGATCCGTGGCAGCAGGGCGTCGACTTCTTCGCCCAGAAGAAGCTCGCGATGGTCATCACCGACTTCCAGAGCCTCGCCAAGATCGAAAAGGCCGGCGTCAACTACGGGGTCACCGCGCCGCCACACCCGGAGGGGGTCGAGCCCTACTTCAGCGAGTGGACCGACGGCATCGGCGTGTTCAAGGACGGCAAGAACGTTGCGGCGGCCAAGAAGTTCATCGCGTTTCAGGCCACCGAGGGCCAGAAGCTGCGCGTGCAGAAGACCGGAGACATGCCGGTGAGCGTCGCCAAGGCGAAGGAGTTCAACTGGGCCGCCGACCAGCTCGGTCGGCAGCAGGCGCTGGAAATCCTCCCGCACGCCCGCCCTGCCACATTCATCCCGGCCCGCTGGGACACGGTCACACCGCTCTTCGACTCGCTCGGCGCGATCATCGACGGTAAGCCCGCGCAGCAGGTGCTCGACGACGCCGTACCGAAGTATCAGAACAACCTCGACAAGGCCTGGAAAACCTGGGACAAGAGCTAGGTGAAGCGACCCGCCGGCTCGCCCG
>DASVMV010000353.1:0-3659 GCA_036384155.1 Micromonosporaceae bacterium | reverse complement strand
CGGTCCACGGGACCACGTACCGGAAACGCACGGTGAGTTCCTCCGAACGGACAGTGGCCAACACCGATCGTCGCGTTTCGCTTGCTCACCGCTGTCACGCGCGTGACGATGGCAAAGGTCTCACGTGGAAGTTCCACCGATGGAGTTCCCGACGAGACATTGCCGCCATCCGCCACGGTTCCACGGAGGCACCGATGCGGTTTCTGATCGTCCGAACCGATGTTCGCGCAGCCGCGTACGACGATGTCGCCGCCGCCATCGCCTCGGGTTGCCGCATCCGTGACGAAAAGGTCACTCCGGAGGCGCGCCGCCAGATCGTCCACGCCGACGACCGGGACGCCGCACTCGGACTGGCCCGTGCCCTGTCCACTGTCGGAGCCGTACGCTCCGGTCGGCAGCGGGTCAAGGTGCTGCCGCTGGCTGAGCCGGAGCGGTTCCCCGCCGCCAGCGGTTTGCGTTCGGCGCCACCCGTGCACCGGCACCTCACCGCACCGTCCGGGCTGGGTCCCCCGTCCGGACGCGCCTAGCCACCGTCGGCGCCGGCTCGGCTCCCCCGCCGTGCACCATCCCCCGGCCGGCAACGACGGTGTGAAATCTTGGTCCGTGACCGCCGCGGCAACGACGGTCACGGACCAAGACACGTACGGGACAGGAAGGCGTCCCCGTCCGCGTACCCACTTCTCACCCAACGTTTGCGGTGGCGGATGTCCTGCCCTCCCGGAGGTGTCCCCGCTACACAGCTGTGTAGTAATCTGCTCGCGTGAGTAGCTTTCGGCACGCTCGTGTAGCGTCCCGCGATGGCGCTTGACCCCGCCGGGGACCGGGCGCCGGAGGACCTGACGACCCGCGCTCGCATCCGGGACGCCGCGATACGCCTGTTCGCCGAGCGGGGCATCGGGCCGGCGACGATCCGGGACATCGCGAAGGCGGCCGGCGTTTCGTCGGGGCTGGTGCGGCATCACTTCGGGTCGAAGGAAGCGCTTCGGGACGCGTGCGACGCGTACGCCATGGACCGGATGAACCGGCTCTGGGAACAGATGTTCGCCGAGGGTCGGCTGGCCGACCAGGCGTTCATGGGCTCGGTGCACCCGACGGCCATGCGGCTGCAGAACTATCTGGTGCGTTCGATGATGGACGGCTCGGACGCCGCGTCGTCGATGTTCGAAAGCATGGTCGAGGTCGGCGAACAGTTCCTGGCCGCGCAGAAGGTGGAGTCGGCGGATCTGCGGGCCTATTCCGCGGTGTTGTGCGCGATGCAGATGGGCGTGTTCCTCATGCACGACCAACTGTCCCGGGTCCTCGGGGTGGACGTGCGTACCCGCGCCGGATACGCGCGCACGAGCAGCGGATTCGTGGACGTCTTTTCGCGTCCGCTAATCACCCCGGAGCAGGCTGCCCAGTTGCACGCGGCGGTCGACCGGATGCACGTACCCCCATCCGACAGCGACGCGCAGGACGTCGCGACAGAAGGAGCAGTACACGATGACCGACGCGATTCGCGCTGACGGCCTGGTCAAGACGTTCGGGCGGACCCGCGCCCTGGACGGGCTGAACCTGGCGGTCGAGGCCGGCAAGGTGCACGGGCTCCTGGGCCCGAACGGGGCCGGGAAGACCACGACGATCCGGGTGCTGCTCGGCCTGCTGCGGGCCGACGCGGGCCGGGCGCGGGTGCTCGGCGGTGATCCCTGGCGGGACGCGGTGCAACTGCACCGCCGCCTGGCGTACGTGCCCGGTGATGTGACCCTGTGGCCGAACCTGTCCGGCGGCGAGGCCATCGACCTGTTCGGCGCGCTGCGTGGCGGTCTGAACCGGCGCCGGCGCAAGGAGCTGGAGGAACGCTTCCAGCTGGATCCGACCAAGCGCTGCCGCACGTACTCGAAGGGCAACCGGCAGAAGGTGGCGCTGATCGCCGCGTTCGCCTCCGACGTGGAGCTGTTCATCCTGGACGAGCCCACCTCCGGACTGGATCCGTTGATGGAGGCGGCGTTCCGGCAGACCGTCCGCGAGGTGTGCGGAAACGGCGCGACAGTGCTGCTGTCCAGCCACATCTTCGCGGAGGTGGAGGCGCTCTGCTCGAAGGTCAGCATCATGCGGGAAGGAGTCACGGTCGAGTCCGGCACGCTGACGCAGCTGCGCCATCTGACCCGGACCTCGGTGACCGTCGAGGCCGCCGAGCCGATCCGCGGGCTGGCCGAGTTGCCCGGCGTACACGATCTGGTGGCGGAGGGCACCCGGGTCCGGTTCGACGTGGACCCGGCAGGGCTGCCCGGGGTACTGCGCCACCTGGCCGACCTCGACGTGCAGACGCTGACCAGCCAGCCGCCGACGCTGGAGGAGCTGTTCCTGCGGCACTACGGCAGCGCGGCCGCACCCCGCGAGGCGGTCCGGGCATGAGCGCGTATGCCGGGACCCGCCGCCTGATCCGGCTGGCTCTGCGCCGCGACCGGATCCAACTCCCGATGTGGATCATCGGCTCGGCCGTCCTGCTGGCCGCGGGCGCCGCCGCTGTCGCCGACGAGTTCCCGAACCACGCGGAGCGGGCCGCCGCGTTGCGCGGGGCCGGCGGCAGCCCCGCCGTGCTGCTGATGCGCGGGGTGCCGGTCGGCACCGACACCGGCGCGCTGGTGAACTTCCGGAACCTCGCGTTCATGCTCGTGCTCGCCGCGCTGATGAGCACGTTCGCGGTGGTCCGGCACACCCGCCAGAACGAGGAGACCGGCCGAGCCGAACTGATCGGCGCGGCCAGCGTGGGCCGCCGTGCCATACTCGCCGCCGCGCTGACCGCGGCACTCCTCGCGGACCTGCTGCTCGGGGCGGCGCTGACCGGCACCCTACTGGCCGCCGGCCTACCGGCCGACGGCGCGCTGGCCTTCGGCGCGGCGTGCGCGACGACCGGCATGGCGTTCGCCGGGCTCGCGGCGGTCGCCGCGCAGTTGTTCCAGAGCGCCCGCGCCGCGAACGCGTGCGCCGCCGCCGCTGTCGGGGTCGCCTTCATGATCCGCGGCATCGGCGACGCCCTCGGCAATCGGGCGCCAGACGGTATCCAGGTCACCAGCAACTGGCTGTCCTGGCTGTCGCCGATCGGGTGGGGACTGCAGGTGCGCCCGTACGGCGATGAGCGGTGGTGGGTACTGGCGCTGCCGGTCGCGCTCCTCGTCGCCAGCGTGGTCGTCGCGTTCACGCTGGTCGCCCGCCGCGACCTGGGCGCCGGCCTGATCCCCGACCGGCCCGGTCCTGCCACCGGCTCGCGGGCGCTGCTCAGCCCGATCGGGTTGGCATGGCGATTGAACCGCGGCGCAACGCTCGGCTGGGTGATCGGCAGCGCCCTGTTCGGCGTCGGGGTTGGATCGCTCGGCAACGCGGTGAACGAAGGGTTCGCGGACAACCAAGGCGCAGCCAAGTTGATGGGGCAGCTCGCCGGCACGCGCGTCACCGATCTGGTGGACACGTACTTCGCCGGGATGATGAACGTGTTCGGAGCGCTGGCTGCCGGCTTCGTCGTACAGGCGCTGCTGCGCCTGCGCTCCGAGGAGGCCGGCGGGGCGGCGGAGGCGGTGCTGGCCACGGCGGTCGGCCGGATCCGGTGGGTGGCCGCGCACCTGGCCTGCGCGGTCGGTGGCGCAGCCGCGATGCTCGTGCTCGCCGGCGCCGCCGCCGGG
>DASVMV010000352.1:0-6233 GCA_036384155.1 Micromonosporaceae bacterium | reverse complement strand
CGCCATCGTCCCCGGCGGTCGGTTCGGGCGCGGACTCCGGCGCGGAGCTCTACCTGCGCAACTGCGCGAGCTGCCACGGCGAACGCGGTCAGGGGGCGCAGCGCGGACCGTCCCTTCTCGGGGTCGGTCCGGCGTCGGTCGACTTCCAGGTGAGCACCGGCCGGATGCCGGCGGCACAGGAAGAGCAGCAGCCGGTGCGGCACAAGCCCGTTTTTTCTCCCGAGGAGATCGCCGCACTGGTCGGGCACGTGTCGAGCTTGGGCGGCGGCGGCCCGCAGATCCCGCAGGTGGCGCCGGGGGACGTCGACGCCGGGCGGGAGATTTTCGCCGCGAACTGCGCGCCCTGCCACTCGGCCACCGGTGCGGGCGGCACGCTGACCAACGGCTGGATCGCTCCGCCGCTGTACGAGGCCACCCCGCAACAGGTCGCCGAGGCGATCCGGGTCGGCCCGGGACTGATGCCCGTCTACCCCAGCCAGGTGCTCACCGACCGGCAGGTCGACGACGTCACCAGCTACATCCAGCTGCTGCGGAGCGAGCGCCTCGACCGGGGAGGTAACGCGCTGGGGCGCCTCGGACCGTTCACCGAGGGGACCGTGGGCTGGGGTGTCGGTCTGGTGCTGCTGGTGCTGTTCGCCTGGTGGCTGGGCCGGAGGGCCGGCCAGTGACCGGCCGCCGGCCCGCCGCCGCGGAGCGCTCCGCCGCCCGCCGAATCGTCCTGGCCTTCCTGCTCAGCGCGGCCGGCGCGGTCGGGTTCGCGGTGACGTACGCCCTCGGCGGGCAGACCCAGTGGGAGGGCGGCTGCCTGGCGGTCGCGTTCGCGGGGCTGGCCCTGGGCCTGGCCACCTGGTCGCGGCGCCTTGTCCCGACCGGGGGGTACGTCGAGGAGCACGACGGCTTCACCCCGCCGCCCCGGGAGCAGGCGCTGGCCTCGGCTGCCCTGACCGAGGGCGACAGCCCGCTGCGCCGCCGCGGCTTGCTCGCCGCGCTCGGGCTCGCGCTTACCGCCCTCGGCGCGGCCACCCTCTTCCCGCTGCGGTCGCTGCTGTCCTTGGACTTGAGCAGTCCGGGCGAGGCGCTGCGGAACACGCCGTGGGCGCCCGGCGTACGGCTGGTCAACTCCGACGGGCGACCGCTGCGGCCGACGGACGTGCCCGCCGACACGGTGGTCGGCGTCTTCCCCGAGGGGAACGTCGACGCCGGGGACGGCCCGGCCTTCGCGGTACGCCTCGACGCGCAGCGGTTCGCGGCCCCACCGCCCGGCGGGCACCTCGGCGGTCTGGCGGTCTACTCGATGCTCTGCACCCACGCCGGCTGCCCGGTGCGGCTCTTTCTGCGCGGCACCGGCCGGGTGCTCTGCCCGTGCCACCAGTCCTCATTCGACCTGCTCGCGGCGGCCCGACCGGTCGCCGGTCCGGCCGCCCGGCCGCTGCCCGGGCTGCCGGTCGAGGTCGGGCCGGACGGCTTCCTGCGGGCCACCGGTGACTTCACCTCCCCTCCCGGTGCCGGATTCTGGGACCGGCCATGATCGTCGATCGGCTCAGCTTGGCGGTCGACAACCGGCTCCGGCTGTCGCCGGTCGTACGCAAGGCGCTGGCGAAGGTGTTTCCGGACCACTGGTCGTTCATGCTGGGCGAGATCGCGCTCTACTCGTTCGTCGTGTTGCTCCTCACCGGGATCTACCTGACCTTCTTCTTCGACCCCAGCGCCGCCGACCGGGTCTACCGGGGCGACTACGCGCCGCTGGACGGCAGCACGACCTCGGCCGCGTACGCCTCGACAGTCCAACTGAGCTATGACGTGCGGGGCGGCCTGCTGATCCGGCAGACGCACCACTGGGCCGCCCTGCTCTTCGTCGGCGCGATCGTGCTGCATCTGAGCCGGATCTTCTTCACCGGCGCGTTCCGCAAGCCGCGCGAAATCAACTGGCTGATCGGCGTGACGATGCTCGCGCTCGCCCTGCTCAACGGCTTCACCGGATACTCGATGCCGGACGACCTGCTGTCCGGCACCGGGTTGCGGATCATCTACTCGGTGGTCGAGTCCATCCCGGTCGTCGGGGCGTGGCTGGTATTTCTCGCATTCGGCGGCGAGTTCCCCGCAGACCTGGTGATCCCCCGGATGTTCGTCAGCCACGTGCTGCTGGTGCCCGCCGTTCTGGTCGCGCTGATCTCACTGCACCTGGGCATCCTGGTCCGGCAGAAGCACAGCCAGTTCGCGGGACCGGGCCGGACCGAGCACAACGTGGTCGGCTCCCGGCTGTGGCCCGGCTACACGCTGCGGACGCTGGCACTGTTCGCCTGGGTACTGGCGGTGGTTTTCGCGCTCGGCGGGCTGGTCCAGATCAACCCGGTCTGGATCTACGGCTCGTACGAGCCGGCCCAGGTGACCTCGCCGGCTCAGCCGGACTGGTATGTGGCCTGGGGCGACGGCGCCCTGCGCCTCTTCCCGCCGGTGGAGTTCCGGGTGGCCGGCCACCTCGTCCCGGCCCCGTTCTTCCCGGGTGTGGTGCTCGGCGGGCTGACCTTCCTCGCCCTCTACGCCTGGCCGTTCGCCGAGCGGCTGTGGACGAAGGAGAAGCGGTCTCACCAACTGCTCGAGCGTCCCCGGCAACATCCGGTCCGGTTGGGCGTCGGGGTCGCGGCCGTCGTGTTCTACGCGCTGCTGGTGATCGCCGCCGCGGACGACGTCATCGCGCGGCTGCTGCGGGTCCCGCTGCTCGATGTGCTTTCGGTGCTACGGGTGCTGGTCCCGGTCCTACCGATCCTGGCCGGTGCGGTCGCGTTCCTGACCGCGCGGGCGCTGCGACGCAGCGACGCTGCCGGGATCGGCGACCTGACCCGGGCGGACATGCGGTCCGTGCGGGGCCCCGCGCCGGAGCCGCGCGAAGCCGGGAACGAACCGGAGCGGCCGGCGCGGGACAGACCGGGCGAGCGGATCGAGGTGTGGCTCGAGGACGGCGTGTGGCGCTGGCGCTACCGGGACGACGCGGCGCGGGTGGTCATCACCGGAAACCGGGCCCTGTGGTCGGCGGAGGAGGCCGCGTCCGCCGCCCGGCTCGCCTACCCCGGAGTGCACCGCGTGGTGGTGCCCGGTCCGCCGCCGCCACCGCCGTCCGGCCCGCTTCGCGCCGCCGTGCGGCGGTGGGGGCGCGCTGCCACCGCTGGTTCACTGGTGGTTGCGGCCATCGCCGAGTGGCGGCGGAACCGGCGCCGGGTGCAGCGGGTGGGCGCGGATCCGCAGGACCCGCCGCCGACGGCCCCGGAGTAACCGACTACTGGGGCGAGCCCTTCACGGCCCCGGAGTGGCGGCAAGCGCTCGGGGAACGGCTGGACCTGGCAGGCGCCGGCAGGTGGCCGACATCCGACGACCTAACCGTCAGCTGACCGGTCGCGGCGAGCACCTGCTGGGAACAGTTTGGAGCAGCCCAGCATGCATGCTGGCCCAGTTGTGGGGTTTCCAAGCCCTTCGGCTGGTGGATCAGCAGGCTGCGGAGGAAAGCGGTGGATGCCGGAGAGGTGGGGGAGTGGTACGAGGAACTCAGCGCCGCCGCCGACCACGATAGGGGCTGGGGCGCGTGCCTCCCGCAGCGCGCGGTAGGCGGACGCAGACGTCGAGCGCTGCCGGCCGTGGACGGCTGCGAAGTCGCCGGCACTCAGACGGGCGCGCCGCTTCGTTCGGCCTGCTCGATGACGGACTGGAGCGCCGCCACTAATGCCCGGCCGGTCTCGAGGTCGAGCTCCATGGCCACCCGCGCCGAGGGACCGCGCGCCGGGTCGGTGAAGTCGAGCAGCAGCGCGTGGTCGAAGGGGGAGCCGACCGCGTGATCGAACCCGACGTTCGCCACGCTAACCGGGAACCAGCCCGCACCGCCCTTCGCCGCCCCCGCAGCCGCCACGGACTCGGAGATGTTCGTGCACACGCTCAGCCCTCCAGCTTCCGGCCGAAAAACTCGAAGATCTTCTCCCAGCAGTCCATTGCGGACTGTGGGCGGTAGGCAGGGCGGTGGTAGTAGATGAACCCGTGTCCGGCGTCGGCGTAGCGGTGGAACTCGTACTCCTTGCCATGCCGCTTGAGTTCCGCCTCGTGTTGGTCGACCTGCTCCGGGCTCGGCGACGTGTCCAGGTCGCCGAAGACGCCCAACAGCGGGGCATGGAGGTCGGCCGTGTAGTGGATCGGCGCCACCGGCCGCTGCGGAGTCGCATCCAACTCCGCGGCCACGACGCTGCCGCCCCACAGGTCGACCACCGCGTCGAAGCTGCCCTCCCGGCTGGCGGCCAGCACCGCGTGCCGGCCACCCGAGCAGCTGCCGATGATGCCGACCTTGCCGTTGCTGGTGGGCAGGGCGCGCAGCCAGTCGCGCGCGGCGGCGCAGTCGGCCACCACGTCATCATCGAGCGGTCCGCCGTTCGCGCGTACGGCGGCCGCCACGTCATCGGGCTCGCCGTGACCGCTGCGGCAGTAGAGGTCGGGAGCGATCACCGTGTAGCCGTGGTCGGCGAAGCGGCGCGCCATCTCGCGGTAGAACTCATCCCAGCCGGGCAGGTGGTGCACAAGCACGACCCCCGGAAAAGGCCCCGGACCTTCTGGTCGCGCCACGTAGGCGTGGATCAGGTCACCGTTACCAGCCTTGTACGCGGTAACGCCGGCTACCAGGCCGCGGAGCGCGTCAGTCGAGAGTGAATTCCACACCCCGTCAACTTAGCTGGCATCTGGGCATCACCATCTGCGGCGCTGCTCCCTTTCCCGTGATGCTGCCCCAACGGCGAAACGTCTGCGGCTACCTGGCTTCGACGTACCTCTTTGACGATGCTCGGCGTCTCAGCGCCCGAGTTCCGCCGCCGCGCCCTCGCCGCGGCGTGCTCGGTCACCGTCGGGTACTCCGCGGGGGACGCACCGATTCCGCCCCGTGCTCGAGGTCGTGGCAAACCACAACGCTTCTGCTCGTAAACACCCAGTGGGCTGGTGAGATCCGCGCAGGGCTCGCCGGTTCTCCTGCCTCCTGCCGGTCAGAAGGAGCAGCAGGGCCAGGCATGGCGCGTGTGTGGGCAGGGCTTCGGGGTACGCGGGTGGCTCAGGCAGCGAGGAGGGGGGCGCGATGACTGAAGCGGCGGGTGTGAACCGGTTTCGGCAGGAGCGCGGTATCGAACGTGGGGCAGAGGACGCCTCGCGGGCGGTCGATGCGCGATGGTGAGTGCGGGGTGCTGGATGTCGACGAAGGAGGTTGTCGAAAGGATCGGAAGTCTGCTCGATCTCGCCGGCGTGCTGGTGATCGCCGTCGGCGTCGCCATTGCCTCGGTCGTCTTCGTCTACCGCCTCTGGCGGACCCGCCGAATAGTCGACGTCTACCGACCGTACCGCCAGGGCGTCGGCCGAGCGATCCTCCTGGGTCTGGAACTCCTGGTCGGCGCCGACATCATCAGGAGTGTCGCGGTCTCACCGACGTTCCGCAGCGTAGGGGTGCTGGCGCTGATCGTCGCGGTACGGACGTTCCTCAGCTTCTCACTTGAGGTGGAGCTCGAAGGTCGGTGGCCGTGGCGGGCGAAGACCGCCAGTACCGCGAGTTCCGGGAGCGGTCAATCCCTGACCCGTCGAACGTCGCCCGGTCCAGGCCAAGCCCGGCGCCGCTTCCGCTCTTGACCGGGCGACGGTCGCCGCCGGCGGAGTTCCGCGAAGGGGACGAGCTGCACGGGCGATCCCCGGGTTACCCGTGGCGTCCCGGGTGCGGCTCAAGCCGCACCCGGGCACCCAGCAGGCGTCGTCGGTCGCCCCGGGGATCATTCGGGTTCGTTGCGGGCGTCGCCGCCGATCAGGTACGGGCTGCTGATCCCCTCGTACGCCAGGTGGGCCACGAGGCCATCGGCCGCGTGGGGCAGGTTGTGGCAGTGGTCCATCCAGATGCCGGGGTTGTCGGCGACGAACGCGATCTCATAGGACTCGCCGTTGGCGACGTTGAGCGAGTCGACCCACCAGGGAGATCCGGTGGCGGGTGCGCCATCGCGACTGAGCACCACGGCGTGGTGGCCGTGCAGGTGCATCGGATGCACCTCGCCGCTGTGATTCGAGACGCGCATCCGGACCACGTCGCCTTCGCGGACGACGAACATCGGCACGTCCGGGAACAGGTGGCCGTTGATGGTCCAGAACAAGCCCGGACGCCCGCCGAGGAAGCCGGGGCGCCGCCCGATGGAGTACTCGAATTGCCGGTCCGTGGCGTCGGGATCGAACCCGAG
>DASVMV010000351.1:0-10383 GCA_036384155.1 Micromonosporaceae bacterium | reverse complement strand
GGCTGTCGGCCTTGTCGACGGCGATGATGTGCGCGGGGGAGAAGAGCCGGGCGGTGAGGATGGCCGCCAGGCCGATGGGTCCGGTGCCGACCACCACGATCGTGTCGCCCGGACGGACTGCGCCGTTGAGCACCCCGACCTCGTAGGAGGTCGGCAGGATGTCAGCCAGCAGCACGGCGGCCTCGTCGGAAACGCTCTCGGCCAGCTTGTAGGTGGACAGGTCCGCGAACGGCAGCCGCGCGTACTGGGCCTGGACCCCGTCGACGAGGTGGCCGAGGATCCAGCCGCCGCCGCCTCGGCACTGTCCGTACGCCTGCTCGCGGCAGTAGCGGCAGCGGCCGCAGGCCGAGATGCAGGATGCCAGGACGCGGTCGCCCGGCTGGATGGTGGTCACGGCCGCGCCGACGTCGACGACGGTGCCGACCGCCTCGTGCCCGAGGATGCGGCCCGGCTGCACCGCCGGGACGTCGCCGCCCATGATGTGCAGGTCCGTTCCGCAGATGGTGACGGTGTCCACGCGAATGATGGCATCGCCGGGTTCGACGACCTTCGGGTCTGGCGCGTCGGTCCACGACCGCTGGCCGGGACCACCGAAGACGAGAGCTTTCATGACCGACCTCCCTTGAATGACGAGCGCGGCTGGAACCGGCACGTCTACCGTCCATCGGAACGCTGCACCGCCGCGACGAGCAGGGCCGAGGGTCCCTGCCCCGGGGGCCGTTGGTCGGCGCGGGTGCCCCGGACGAGGGTTTGTTACCGGGAAGGATTCATTCGGCCCCTGCCGACGTGGCGGTTGCGGGGGCAGGCTGTCGTGCAGGGCCGGTGGATCGGAGGGGCGGATGACCAGCATGACCGGGCGGCCCGTCGGCGCCGGCACGATGGCGGCGTGGGAGGTGGCCTCTCCCGGACCGATGGCGAAGAGGCCGTTGCGGCTGACCTCCCGACCGGTGCCGCGGCCGGCCGCCGGTGAACTCCTCGTCCGGGTGCATGCCTGCGGGGTGTGCCGGACCGACCTGCACGTGGCCGAGGGCGATCTCGCGGTTCGTCGACCGCGAGTGGTGCCCGGCCACGAGGTGGTGGGCCGGGTCGAGGAGGCCGGGTCGGGCGTCACGGAGTTTCGCCCGGACGACCGGGTCGGCATCGCGTGGCTCCGGGAGACGTGCGGAACGTGCGTCTACTGCCGGCGGAACGCGGAAAACCTGTGCCCGCGGTCCCGGTACACCGGATGGGACGCCGACGGCGGGTACGCGGAGTACGCCACGATCCGCGCCGACTTCGCCTACCGCCTGCCGGACAACTACTCCGACGTCGAACTCGCCCCGCTGCTGTGCGCGGGCATCATCGGTTACCGCGCCCTGCGCCGCGCCGAGCTCCCACCCGGCGGTCGTCTCGGGGTGTACGGCTTCGGCGCCTCCGCGCACCTCACCGCACAGGTCGCGCTGGCGCAGGGCGCCCGGCTGCACGTGATGACCCGGGCCGAGTCGGCCCGCCGGCTCGCCCTGGACCTCGGCGCCGCATCCGTCGCCGACGCGTACGACCGGCCGCCGGAGCCGCTCGACGCCGCCATCCTCTTCGCCCCGGTCGGCGATCTTGTGCCGGTGGCCCTGGCGGCCCTCGACCGGGGCGGCACGCTCGCCGTCGCCGGCATCCACCTGACCGACATCCCGGTCCTTAACTACCAGCGACACCTGTTCCAGGAACGGACCCTGCGCAGCGTCACGGCGAACACCCGCGCCGACGGGCACGAGCTGCTCGCCTTGGCGGCGGCGCATCCGCTGAAGGTGACCACGACGCCGTACCCGCTGTCCGCCGCCGCGGAGGCGCTGGCCGACCTCGCGGCGGACCGGGTGGTCGGTGCCGCCGTCCTGGTGGCCTGAGCATCGACCGCGGCGCCGCCGACCCGGCGGGTCGGGACGTTCAGCCCTGTCCGTCCGGGCGCGTCATCGCCGAGGTTCGAGCTAGGGGACTGCCGAGGGAGGCGGAACGACATGATCCACACAAAGAAATGGACGGTCGAGATCCTGATCGACGAGCACGACGACGAGCGGCGTACACGCGCCGAAGCACGCCTGCACACCGGAGACCGGACCGAGCTGCGCGGCGAGGGTCGGGCCCGCCGGAACCCGGTCGACCGCGAGGTTCCGGAGATCGGTGACGAGCTCGCCGTCGCGCGGGCGTTGTCGGACCTGGCGCACCGGCTGCTGGACGCGGCCGCGGACGACATCGAGGACATCACCCACCGGCCGGCCCGCCTTTCGGGCTGACCACGGACCACACCGGACGGTGCGACGATGCAGACCGCGGCGGCGCCATCGGTATTGACCGGGCTCTCCGCCGCCGAGGTCGCCCGCCGCCGGGCGGTTGCCGGGCCCAACGCGGTGCCGGTGGCGAATCCGCCGCGGGCGTGGCGGATGTTGGCCCGCCAGTTCACGCATTTCTTCGCCACCCTGCTCTGGATCGCCGCGGGGCTCGCGATGGTGGCCGGGATGCCACAGCTCGGCGTCGCCATCGTGGCCGTGGTGGTGATCAACGGTGGGTTCGCCTTCGCACAGGAGTACCGGGCAGACCGGGCCACGGACCGGCTTAGCCACCTCATGCCCGCCACCGCCACCGTCCGGCGCGCCGGTCACCGGCAGACCGTTCCGGTCGTCGACCTGGTACCCGACGACGTCGTGCTGCTCGAAGCGGGCGACCGGATCAGCGCCGACCTACGGATCGCGAGCAGTCACGGGCTCGCGGTCGACCAGTCCATGCTCACCGGGGAGAGCGTGCCCCGCCATCCGGAGCCCGGCGATGCCCTGTACGCCGGCACGTATCTGGTCGAAGGAGCGGCTACGGCAATCGTCACGGCGACCGGCGGGCGGACCCGGCTGGCCGGCATCGCGGCGCTCACCGGACGCGCCCATCCGCCGCCGACGCCGTTGGCGATCCGCCTCGACCGCGTCGTGAAGATCATCGCCCTGATCGCGGTCGTCGTGGGTGCCGTCTTCCTGGCGGTGGCGGTCGCGATGGGCTTCCGCCCGATGCAGGGCTTCCTGCTCGCCGTCGGCGTGACGGTGGCCCTGGTGCCAGAGGGTCTGTTGCCCACGGTGACGCTGGCATTGGCCTGGGGAGCACGCCGGATGGCCGCGCACAACGCGTTGGTCCGGCGGTTGGACGCCGTGGAAACCCTCGGGTCCGTCACCTACATCTGCACCGACAAGACCGGCACGTTGACTCGCAACGAGATGGCCGTCGTGCAGGTCTGGACCCCCTCCGGGGTTGCCCGGATCAGCGGTGCGGGATACGAGCCCGAGGGCACTGTCGTCGTACCGCCACAGGCCCGCGGGGACCTGGCGGACCTCGCCTACGCCGCGGTGCGGGCGTCGACCGGCCGGCTCAGCCGGCGCGGCGGGCAGTGGCATCCGACCGGTGACCCGATGGAGGTGGCGCTGCATGTGCTGGCCATGCGGGCCGGGGTGGACGTCGGCGCGCGGGAGGCGGCGGAGCCCGCCACGGCGGTCTACCCGTTCGATCCGCGCCGGCTGCGGTGTTCCGCGGTGGCCGGCGGCAACCTGTACGTCAAGGGCGCCCCGGAGGCGGTGCTGGCGCGGCGCCGGGTACCAAGCCCCGAGGCCAGCCGGATCGCCGAGGAGATGGCGCACGCCGGGCTCCGGGTGCTCGCCGTCGCCTGGCGGCGGGACGGCGTCCTCGGCGCGGGCCCGGACGCCGACGAACGGGACCTGGATCTGCTCGGCCTCGCCGGTCTGGCCGACCCGCCGCGGTCCGACGCGGCGGCCGCGGTCGCGGCATGCCGGCGGGCCGGCATCCGGCTCGCCGTGGTCACCGGCGATCATGCCCTGACGGCGGTCGCGGTCGCCGAGCAGGTCGGGATCATCGACGGCAGCCGCCCGTTCGTTGTGGAAGGTCGGGACCTGCCGCAGGACGAGGACGCGCTCGGGCGCATGATCGACCGGGAAGGCGTGGTCGTCGCGCGGGTCTCGCCGGAGGACAAGCTGCGCATCACCCGGGCGCTGCAGGCCCGCGGTCACGTCGTGGCCATGACCGGCGACGGGGTCAACGACGCACCCGCCCTGCGCGTGGCCGACATCGGCGTGGCCATGGGGGCCAGCGGTAGCGACGTGGCCCGCGAGGCCGCCGACCTGGTGCTGCTCGACGACCACTTCGGCACCATCGTGGCCGCCGTCGAGATGGGACGAGCCACCTTCGCCAACATCCGGCGGTTCCTCACCTACCACCTCACCGACAACGTGGCCGAGCTCGCGCCGTTCGTGGTGTGGGCGCTGACCGGCGGAGCCTTTCCGCTCGCGATCGGGGTTCTCCAGGTGCTGGCGCTGGACATCGGCACGGACCTGTTGCCCGCGCTGGCCCTCGGCGCCGAGCCACCCAACCCGCGTACGCTGCGCGGGCCGGCGCGCACCGGCCAGCTCGTCGACCGGGGCGTGCTCACCCGCGCCTTCGGCGTCCTCGGCCCGGCCGAGGTGCTCGCCTCGCTGGGCGCCTTCACCGCCGTCCTGCTCGTCGGCGGCTGGCGCTGGGGCGTCGCGCCCGACCCCGACCTGACAGCCGTCGCATCGGGCACCGCGTTCGCGGCGATCGTCCTGGGCCAGTTGGCCAACGCGTTCGCCTGCCGCAGTGGCACCCGTGCGGCCTGGCGGCTGGACCTGCGGGGCAATCCGCTGCTTCTGGGCGCCGTAGCCGTCGAAGTGCTGCTGCTATTCGTCTTCGTGGGCGTCCCGGCCGTCGCGCGCCTGCTCGGCGGCGCCCTTCCCGGGCCGGCCGGCTGGGCGTTCGCCCTCACCGCGATTCCAGCCGTCATCCTGGTCGACGCCGGGGCCAAGGCTGTTCACCGCCGCCGCCTCCCCGGTCCGGCGTGAGTGCGCGGGCCAGGACAGCCGGCGCCGTCGGCCGGTACGCGACCGGCGCGCGGGCCCCCGGGATTCGGGAGGTTCGCGGGGAACGGTTCCGCAGCACCGAGGTCCCGTCGGGCGATGACCTGCGGCCCTGCCCGGCGGTCCGGGTCGGCGGTGGGATGGAGGTGACGGGCGCTTGGCGGAAGGAGAAATCATGAACCGTTACCCGGTTCGCGTGCGCGCGGACCTGACCGCGCCCCCGGGTCGCTGGCTCTGGCTGGTCAAGTGGCTGCTGCTGATCCCGCACTACCTCGTGCTGGCCGCCCTGATCATCGCGTACGTCGTCCTCACGCTGGTCGCGTACCTCGTGGTGCTGGTGACCGGCCGCTACCCCGCGGCGATCTTCGAGTTCAACGTGGGTGTGCTGCGGTGGGCCTGGCGGGTCGGCTACTACGGCTACCAGGTGCTGGGCACCGACCGCTACCCGCCCTTCACCCTCGAGGAGGTGCCGGACTATCCGGCCGGTCTCACCGTTGACCCGCCGCGCCCGATGCCCCGCTGGCGGCCGCTGGTGGCCTGGCTCCTCGCGGTTCCGCACCTGCTCTTGCTGGCCGCGTTCGCCGGTGGCTCGTGGCGGGTCGCGGACGACGGGGACCGGGTCGCGTCGGCGCCCGGCCTGGTCGGCGTCGGCGTTCTCATCGTCGCGGTCGCGCTGCTGTTCACCGCTCGCTACCCGCGTGGGCTCTACGACCTACTGGTCGGAGTGGGCCGCTGGTCGGTGCGGGTCGTTGCCTACGTCACGCTGCTGACCGACGCGTACCCGCCGTTCCGCCTCGACCAGGGTGCTCGCGAGCCGAACGACGGGCCCGACGACGGGCAGCCGCGCGATGGCGGGCGAGTGGCGGCCGCCGACACGCCGGTCCACTGAGCTGGCGTGCGGCGGCCGGACGGGCCGCCCCGAACGGATCGGGGGATGGTGCCGGCGGGCTCATCAGCCGCCGGCACCATCCGGGTCAGCCCTCGATGTCGCGGGGGTCGCGGCTGCGCGGGTACGTGTTCCTCTCGCCGATCTTGCCGTCCTGATTCTTGATGATGTGCTCGACCTCGCGGTCCTGCGCCATCTCACGCCCCGCGGACTGCGCCTCCGCCTTGGTGTCGTGGGTGCTGGTGGCCCGCCGGGTTCCCTCCGGCCGGTTCTTCCACTGCCCATCCTCGTGGTACGTGTCGATATCACCCTTGGGCATCGCTTCGTGCCTCCTAGATGGTCGGTTGCGGTATGCCTTCTTCTGCCCGCTGGAGGACCACCGCTAAACCGGGCGGTGGTACGGCCGCAGTCGGCCCCCGGACCCCACGGTGGGACCGGACTAGCCGCTCACCGAGCGACGCTCCGGCCCGTCGAGCTGCCGTACCAGGCGCGTGGGTGCGACGGTCCGGTACGCCTCCTCGCCCAGCTCGGCGATCTCCGACCAGTCCACGTCGCCGTCGAGCCGGACGCCGAGCCAACCCCGCCCGCCGACGCACGGCGGAAAGTCTCCTCGACTCGTCCCTGAATCCTATGGGCGTACGGCGACGGCAGCCTCCCGGAGCGCCGGCACCCGGCCGTTGGCTCGCTGGCGCGGCACGGCTGCGGTGAGCCGGAACCAGAAGGAGCCGTACCCGGGCAGGGTGAGCTGGTACGGCCGGGCGCCGATCGCGGGGAAGGGCGTCAGCCCGGTGAGCTCGACCGGGACGTAGCCGGCGAAGCCGTCGCCGAGGGGGAGCGCCGCGGGTTGCGGGTGCCGGGACAGGTTGTGGACGCAGAGCACCACCTCCCGCCCGTGTTCGTCCTCGTACTCGCGCAGGAACGACAGCACGGCCGGGTTGCGGCCACCGAGGTCACGGAACGTGCCCAGGGCCAGGGCGGGGTGCCGCCGACGTACCTCGATCATCTGCCGCGTCCACTGTAGAAGCGACGCCGGCTGCTCCAGTTGCCGCTCCACGTTGACCGCCTGGTAGCCGTACACGGGGCCCTGGTTGACCGGCAGGTAGAGCGCGCCCGGGTCGGCGCGGGAGAAGCCGGCGTTGCGGTCCGCGGACCACTGCATGGGCGTACGGACGCTGTTGCGGTCGCCCAACCACACGTTGTCGCCCATGCCGATCTCGTCGCCGTAGTAGAGCACCGGCGAGCCGGGCAGGGACAGCAGCAGCGAGGTGAACAGCTCGATCTGGTTGCGGTCGTTGTCGACCAGTGGGGCGAGACGCCGCCGGATGCCCAGATTCACCCGCATCCGGGGGTCCTTGGCGTACTCGGTGTAGAGGTAGTCCCGGTCGGCGTCGGTCACCATCTCCAGGGTCAGCTCGTCGTGGTTGCGCAGGAAGACCCCCCATTGGCAGCCGCTGGGAATCTGCGGCGTCTGGGCCATGATCTCGGAGATGGGGTAGCGGGATTCGCGCCGGACCGCCATGAAGATGCGGGGCATCACCGGAAAGTGGAACGCCATGTGGCACTCGTCGCCGCCGACCATCGGGTCGCCGAAGTAGTCGACCAGATCGGCCGGCCACAGGTTGGCCTCGGCGAGCAGGACCCGGCCCGGATACTCGTCGTCGATCATCTTCCGCAGGCGCTTGAGGTAAGCGTGCGTCTCGGGAAGGTTGGCGCAGTCGGTGCCCTCCCGCTCGTACAGATAGGTGACCGCGTCCAGCCGGAAGCCGTCGATGCCCAGTGCCAGCCAGAACCGTACGACGTCGAGCATCGCTTGCTGCACCGCGGGGTTGTCGTAGTTCAGGTCGGGCTGGTGGGCGAAGAAGCGGTGCCAGTAGAACTGCTGCCGGACCGGGTCGAAGGTCCAGTTGGACGGTTCGGCGTCGCAGAAGATGACCGGGATGTCGGCGTATCCGGTGTCGGTGTTCCGCCAGACGTAGAAGTCGCCGTACGGCCCGCTCGGGTCGCGCCGCGACTGCTGGAACCACTCGTGTGTGTCGGAGGTGTGGTTGAGCACCAGGTCGGTGATCACCCGGATGCCCCGGGCGTGCGCCTCGTCGACCAGCGTGACGAAGTCGTCCGTGGTGCCGTAGTCGGGCGAGATCCGCAGGTAGTCGCGGATGTCGTAGCCGCCGTCGCGGCGCGGCGAATCGTAGAACGGCGGCAACCATAGGCAGTCGATGCCCAGCCACTGTAGATAGTCCAGCTTGGCGGTCAGCCCGGGCAGGTCGCCGTGCCCGTCGCCGGTGGCGTCGTAGCACGCCTGCACGAACATCTCGTAGAAGATGGCGCGCTTGTACCAGGCGGGATCCACCGGCAGCTGGCGGGCCCGCCGCCGCGGGCGGGAGCGCGGCTGTCGGACGGTCGATCGGGCCGGTGCGCGGGTCGGGTGGTCGCGGACGTCGGCCATGATCTGCTCCTGGCGAGATCACGAAGGGCAGGCCCGCGGCCCGGGATCGCCGCAGCCGGCGGGACGTGTCGGGGGACAGCGCCGACGTCGCTGGCGGTCGCCTACCGTCGTTGTACGACGGACGCGGGCCCGTGCGGATCGGCAGGACCGACAGGATTACGGTGGCCGACCCGGTGATGTCGATGCGGCGTGCATTCGGTGCGAATCTGGGCCGCGGTCACCCGTTGTGTAGGTGATTGAAGGTGGCTAAGCTCACAGTGCACGCCCCAATCGCCCGCTTCCCCCGTGGCTGGCGATCGGGGCGTGTCTACGTTGACACCCGGACTTGCCCGGTCAGATCCAGCGCCCGCCGAGCCACATCCGCGCCGACCAGTCGGCGTACGGGATGAGCTGTCCGACGAAGATCGGGTAGAAGTACCCGAAGCAGATCGCCACCAGCAGCAGGTATCCGCCGGCGATGATCCCACCGACGACCCGGCGGTCGACGCCGAGCCATTGCTGCGGCCCGGTTCGGTGCGCCGGGGACGGAGCCGGCGACATGATCGCGCCGAGCACGTAGACCACGGCGAGGATCAGGAACGGCTCGGCGGGCGCGGCGTAGAAGAAGAACATCGTGCGCCTGTCCAGGGCGAACCAGAACCACGGCAGCAGAGCCGCGGCAGCCATCAGCAAAATCGTCCACGCCCGCCAGTCACGCCGGGCCGCCGCGAGCCAGACGAGGACGGCGAGCGCCGGCAGGAACGACCACCACAGGATCGGCGTGCCGAGCAGCAGCACCTCGCGGGCGCAGCTGGAGGCCCCGCAGTCGCCCTGGTTGGACCAGAAGAACGCGACCGGCCGGCCCAGCAGCAGCCACTGCCAGGGCCAGGACTGGTAGGTGTGCTTGGTGACCAGGCCGCTGTGGAAGTTGAATGCCGCCCGGTGGTACTCGAAAAGGTTCAGCAGGGCACCCACCACCGGCGGCTCGGTCAGGTTCATCCCGGCCCGGTGGTGCCGGTAGTAGCCGGCGTCGCCGAGCAGCCAGCCCGACCACGTCGCCAGATAGACGAGGACCAGCACGATGCCGCACAGCGACAGCCAGCCGACCTCGTACAGCAGCGCGTCGATCCACGGCGACCGCACCCCGGCGGAGCGCCGAAGGCCGGCCTCCCAGATCAGCACGAGCACGATGAAGATCGGTACGAAGGCGAAGCCGCTCCACTTGACGGCGCTGGCGCAGCCGAGCAGCGCGAAGGCCACGAGTCGCCACCACGGCACGCCGGCGCGGGACAGCGGCGGGCTGTCCAGGCCCGGGCGGCTCGGATCGAATCCGGCCTCCAGCGCCCGTAGCCACCATCGGCGGCGGGCGTCGCGATCGAGGAGCAGCGCGCCGAACGCGGCCAGCACGAAAAACAGCAGGAAGATGTCCAGCAGGGCGGTGCGGGAGAGCACCAGGTGGAACCCGTCGAGGGCCATGAGGAGGCCGGCGGCGCAGCCGAGGAGGGTCGAGCGGAACAGCCGGCGGGCCACCCGGACCATGATCAGCACGGACAGCGTGCCGAACACGGCGGCGGCGAACCGCCAGCCGAACTCCGGCGACAGGGTCACCAGGTGCCCGGGTACGGAGATGTTGCCCTCCGCCTCCCGGTAGCCGAACGCCCACTCACCGGTGGCGATCAGCCACTTGCCGAGCGGGGGATGCACCACGAACGAGGCCGTGTTGTCCTTGTAATTCCACTCGACCCCCCGGTCGAGCAGGCCGTGCGCGTCCTTGGCGTAGTAGATCTCGTCAAAGATCTTCCCCTTGGGCCTGCCCAGGTCGACCAGCCGCAGCACCGCCGCGATGAGCACGACGAACAGGGTGGCCAACCACGACCGGGGATCGAGCCGCGCGTCGAACGGCGCGAGCCGGCGTCGGAGTACGGCGGGGACGCCGCCCTCGGGCTGGTGGCGAGCGGTGTGCACAGCCTCCCCGCTCACGGTCTGCGCTGTCGGCGCCACGGTCACCCCGCGATCGTAGGCTGCCAGGAGGGGAAACGGCGGACCCCGCGGGTGCCCGCGTCGCGACAACGGTCAGGAAGGGGGTTGCCGGTGGATGGACGGTCCGGTGGCGGCCGCCTGGTGCTGGTGGGTGCCCCCCTCGGCAACCCGGCCGACGCGTCGCCCCGGGTGCGCGAGAC
>DASVMV010000350.1:0-2484 GCA_036384155.1 Micromonosporaceae bacterium | reverse complement strand
GTGCTCGCGCCGGAGTGGCGAATGGGCAAGCCGGCCGTCACGAACGGTGGCGGCGAGCGGCCATCGCCTGCAGCGTAGGGCGGCGGACCACCGCCAGCCGGTCGCCGTGGGTGCGGACCGACGTCCGCCCGCCGCGCCGGCGCCGGACGGTGATGTCGACAGTGAGTGCTCCCACCTGTACGCCCTCAAGGACGACGTTGGGTAGCCACGCGGGCAGGTGCGGGTCCACGAAGATCGTGCGCAGCGGTGCCGCCGGACGAAGCGCCAGGAGCGCCTGGATCAGCGCGACAACCGAGCTGGCCGACCAGGCCTGGGGGGAACAGGAGTTCGGGTAGACACCCGGGTGGGGATGGGTATCGTCGCGCGGCAGACCACTGAGCACCTCGGGCAGTCGGTGCTCCTCGAACAGCGCCGCCGCGGCGAACATCCCCTCGGCCAGCCGGTGCAGGTGCTCCCAACAGCCGTACCGGGCCAGGCCGAGGCCGATCGTGCCCGCCTCGACGGGCCAGACGCTGCCCCGGTGGTAGCTGAATGGGTTGTACGCCGGATGGGCGGAGGACAGCGTACGCACACCCCAGCCGCTGAACATGTCCGGCGCGAACAGCCGGCGGGCCACCACGGGGGCGATCCTGGGCGGGACGATCCCGGCGGCGAGCAGGTGGCCGTCGTTGGAGCTCACCGACCGCACCTGTCGCTTGTCCGGCCCGAGCGCCATTGCATAGCTGCCCCGATCCGGCATCCAGTAGGCCTGATGGAAGCGCCTTCGCAGGCTGCGGGCCCGGGCCACCAGGGCGGCGCCGACGGCGGGGTGACCGGTCGCGGCGAACGCCACGGCTGCGTGCCGCAGCGCGGCGTACCAGTACGCCTGCAGTTCGCTGGTCGCGATCGGGTTCGGCACGACGCTTCCGTGCTCGTCGACGATGGCGGTGTCGGAGTCCTTCCACCCCTGGTTCTTGAGACCGGCAGGGGAGCGGCAGTGGTAGTCGAGGAATCCGTCCCGGTCCAGGTCGCCGTACCGGTCGATCCAGTCCAGGGCGCGGCGCGCCGTGGGCAGCAGGTCCCGCACCGTGTCCAGGTCCCCGGTCCACGCGAAGTACTGACCGAGGAAGACCAGGAAGTCCGGCGCGGTCGACCAGTCGCCGTAGTAGGCGGTGAACGGATCGAGACCGAGCACGGACACCGGGCCGAGGCGGCCTTCGTGCAGCGGCTTGCCCGGTTCTTCGTCGCGCCACTCGTCGATGCGCTGCCCGACGCGGCTGGCGTTGAGCCGCAGGCTGTCGGCCAGCATCGTCGGCCCGGCGAGTAGGGCCTGCCACGATGCGGTCATCGTGTCTCGGCCGAAGATCTCCTGGTAGATCGGGAGCCCGGCCATCGGCGCCGTCGGCCCGGCCGGCTCGCCAAGGGGCAGGACGGCCAGGTCCTCCACGGCGCAGCGCCATGCCGCCGTGACGTCGAAGTTGGTGCTGCTCAGCTGGGTGAGTTCGCGGGCGAGCCGGGCGCGGGCGGTCGAGGCGGTGTCGCCGAACTCGGCGAACGTCGGCGGCGGCGCGGCGAGGCGCTGTCCGTCGAAGACGGGCTCGATGACGAACTCCACCCGGCTGGACCCGCCCGGTGGCACCGCGAGATCGAGCGCGAGAGCATCCGTATACCGGACGGGCGCCTCGGCCTGCACGCGGATCGCCACCGCCCGGTCGAGGTCGTCGCGCAGATAGGTCAGGCGAAGTTCCCGATCTTCGGGATGCCAGCTCGCGTCGACGTCGCCGAACTGCACCCGGCGGCCCGTCTCCGCTTCGCTGGTGTCCGCGAAGTCGGCGGCCAGGTGGAGCCGCAACCGCAGGTTCAGCGGCTGCTCGGCGTAGCTGACAACGGTCAGCCTCGTCCGCAGCCCCTCGCCGACGAACCGCTCCGTAATCAGGTAGGCCGCGCGGGATGGCAGCACCTCACCGTCGCCGAGTTCGGAGTACGACAGTTGGGCGTGCCCCTCCACGTTCGCCGTGCTGAACGGGACCGGTTCCCGGCCGTCGACCGTGACGTGTTCCGCGCTGAGCACCCGCGTGTTGCGGACAAAGAAACCCTGCGGGTCGGCACCGGCGATCCGGCCGCGCACATCGGTCACCAGCGTGCTCCACCCGCTTGCCACGTAGAGCAGGTCGGGGCGGACGCGCAGGTTCCGGACCCGGTTCATCGGTCCCGAAGCCGGTGTGACGGCACGGCACGGTAACCGGAGTGGGCCGGTCGACCAGGAGACGCGCGCGGAAGCACCAGCAGCATCGGGTTTCACCCCCTGACCCCTGGGTTCGGCCGAGGCACGCCGGTGGCATGCGGCCACGAGCACGTCGGACAGCGGTCCGTACCCGGTGACGCCGGTGGTACACCTTTCGCCGCGGAAGCGGCCGCTCTACGGCGCCGGGTCCCGACAAGGCGCCTGGGCAAATCGTCGCCGCCCTGGCGGGCCAACATCGACGCCATCCTTCGCTGACCGGG
>DASVMV010000349.1:0-4341 GCA_036384155.1 Micromonosporaceae bacterium | reverse complement strand
GCCGGACCGGGCCGGGAAGCCGGTGGGATCCCCGCTGGGCGCGGAGTTGCTGGGCTGGACCGCCGCGACCGTCGCCCTGATCGGCGTCGGTACGGTGCGCGCGGCGGGCTGGCTGTTCGTACTCTGCGTCCTGACCGCCGGGGTGACCGCGTGCCTTTCGGTGACCCGCGGCCGCTCGATGCGTGCTCTGCTGCTCCGTTGCGTCATTCCGCCGGTGGCGGCCGTCCGGTCGCCGCGGTGGTCGGTCGCCGGGCTCAACCGGTCGGTACGGGGTGGCGGCTGGGCCGTCGGCAGCACCGCCGCCACCGGCGCCGTCTCGCTCGCCCTGCTGGTCGTCTTCGGCGCCCTCTTCTCCTCCGCCGATGCCGCCTTCGCGAACCTGCTCGACGGGTTGGCGCCCGACGTCTCGGTCGGTGACGTGGCGCGCTGGGCCCTCCTCTTTCCCGCCATCGCCGCCGGTCTGCTCGGCGCGGCTTTCCTCCTGGCTGCCCCGCCAGACCTGACCGGCCTGGAGAGTCCCGCGTCCCACCGGCTGGGCCGGCTGGAGTGGGCGGTACCGGTGGCCCTGCTGGACACGCTGTTCGCCGCCTTCGTGCTCGTCCAGGTGACACATCTCTTCGGCGGCTCGGACCACGTCCTGGCCACGACCGGGCTGACCTACGCCGAGTACGCCCGCGGCGGCTTCTGGCAACTGCTGGCGGTCTCCGCGCTCACCGTGCTGGTCATCGCCGCAGCCGGTCGGTGGGCACCGCGCGCCGGCCGCGCGGACCGGGTGCTGATCCGCGTCCTGCTCGGCACGCTCGCCCTGCTCAGTCTGGTCGTGGTGGCCTCCGCCCTGTTCCGGATGAACGTCTACCAGCAGGCGTACGGGTTCACCCGGCTGCGCGTGCTGGTGTCGGTCGCCGAGTTGTGGCTCGGTCTGCTGTTCGTCCTCGTGCTGGTCGCGGGCATCCGACTGCGCGCCGCCTGGCTGCCCCGGCTGGTCGTCGCCAGCGCGGTGCTCGCCCTCCTCGGCCTCGCCGCGCTCAATCCCGACCGGTTCATCGCCGACCGCAACGTCGACCGGTACTTGGACATCCAGCGGGTCGATGTGTGGTACCTGTCGGAGTTGTCGGCGGACGCGGTACCTGCACTGGACCGGCTACCGGCTCCCCTGCGCGACTGCGCGGTCCGGCACCTGGCCCAGGAACTGTCCCGCGACGGCGACACCTGGCGGGAGTGGAACCTGGCCCGTACGCAGGCCCGGCGGCTGCTCGCCGTGCCGCCAGCACCGGACGACGAGCTGCACTGCGGAACCGCGCTGCGCGGAATCGACCCGGGCGGAGCGCCGCGGGATTGACAATCCGGGCCAGCCGGCGAGACTGCCGGAATGGCCGTCTCCGCCCGTCCGCCGAGGTACCAGCCGAGGTCCCAGCCGGGGTCCCAGCCGGACCCGCCGCCGCAGCGGACCCGGCTCGTGCTGGCCGACATCGCCCGCCGGCCGGCGACCGCCGACCGCACGCACGCGGAACTTGCCGAGCAGACGCAGGTGGGTGACGCCCTGATCCGCGGGCTGGTCCGGGCACAGTTGGCCCTTGCCGTGCGGCTGTCGCTGGTCGTCGTGATCGGGCTCGGCGGGTTGCCGCTGCTCTTCGCGGTCGCCCCCGCGGTCACCACGGTCACCCTCTTCGGTGTCGACCTGCCCTGGCTCCTGCTGGGCGTCGCCTCGTTCCCGTTCCTGCTGGCGGTCGGCTGGACCTACGCCCACCTGGCCGAACGCAACGAGCAGGACTTCACGGCCCTGGTCCGGCGGCCGGAGCGCTAGGCCCGTGGACAACAGCACTGGGCCCGTGGACAACAGCGCTAGGCCCGTGGACAACAGCGCTAGGCCCGTGGACAAGTAGGCCCATGGACAACCCATTCCTCGTACCGGCGATCGTGGCGGTCACGCTGGCCACCGCCGCGATCGGCTTCTATGGCCTGCGGCTGGCTCGCAGCACCTCCGACTTCCTCGTGGCCTCGCGCACGGTCAGCCCGACCTGGAACGCCGCCGCGATCGGCGGCGAGTACCTGTCCGCGGCCTCGTTCCTGGGCATCGCCGGGCTGGTCCTCAAGTACGGCGTGGACGTGCTGTGGTATCCGGTCGGCTTCGCCGCGGGGTATCTGGCGCTGTTGCTCTTCGTCGCGGCCCCGCTGCGCCGGTCCGGCGCGTTCACCCTGCCCGACTTCTGCGACGTACGACTGGGCTCGCGGCGGCTACGCAAGTTGGCCTCCCTCTTCGTGATTTTCATCGGTTGGCTGTACCTGGTGCCCCAGTTGCAGGGGGCCGGGCTGACCCTGAAGACCGTCGCCGGTGCGCCGTACGAGCTCGGTGCGCTGCTGGTCGCTGCCGTGGTCACCGCGAATGTGGCGCTCGGCGGCATGCGGGCGATCACGTTCGTGCAGGCGTTCCAGTACTGGCTCAAACTCACCGCGCTCGCCGTACCGGCGATCTTCCTGGTGCTGCAGTGGCAGGCCGACGGGCGGCCGGCGGTGACGCCGCCGGAGGGCGCGACGTTCCGCCAGACCACGACGGTGACGGTGGAGCACGCCGCGACGGTGACCCGGGCCGACGGCAGCACCATCGTGGTCCGTCCCGACGACACGCTGACCTTCGCCGCGGGGGAGCCGGTGCCCGGCGTCTCGACGGTGACGACCGACGAGGGCCGGGACTGGCTGCTGCCCGGCGATCCAGACCGCGGTGACCACGGCCTCTTCGCGACGTACTCGCTGATCCTGGCCACCTTCCTGGGCACGATGGGGCTGCCGCACGTGCTGGTCCGCTTCTACACCAACCCGGACGGGGCAGCCGCCCGGCGTACGACGCTGGTCGTGCTCGGTCTGGTCGGCGTGTTCTACCTGCTGCCCACCCTGTACGGCGTCCTGGGCCGGATCTACACCCCGCAGCTGCTGGTCACCGGTCGCACCGATGCGGCCGTCGTGCTGCTGCCGGGTGCGGCGATCGGGGGCGGCGTGACCGGGCAGCTCCTGGCCGCGCTGGTCGCCGCCGGTGCCTTCGCCGCGTTCCTGTCCACCTCGTCCGGCCTGCTCACCAGCGTGGCCGGGGTGATCTCCACCGACATCGTCGGGCGCGGATCGGTGCGCGACTTCCGGCTGGCTGCGGTGCTGGCCGGACTGGTGCCGGCCGGCCTCGCCCTCAACGTCTCCGGCCTCGACGTCTCGCAGGTCGTCGGCCTGGCGTTCGCGGTGGCCGCCTCCAGCTTCTGCCCGCTGCTGGTGCTCGGCGTGTGGTGGCGCGGACTGACCGCACCCGGGGCCGCCGCGGGCATCCTGGTCGGCGGCGGCGCCGCCGTAATCGCGGTCCTGATCACCGTCGCCGGTCCGGACCTGACCGGCTGGCCGGCCGCGATGGTCGCCCAGCCGGCCGCCTGGACCGTGCCGCTGGCCTTCGCCGTCATGGTCATGGCGTCCGTCGCCACCCGCCGCCGGATGCCTCCCGACGTCGGCGCCACGATGCTGCGCCTGCACGCGCCCGAGGCGCTGCGGCTGGACCCGCGGTAGCCGGCGCGCCCCGCAAACCGCCTCCTGCCTGGGTACGACGGCCGGATCGTCCTGCAGCCCGAGCGAGGGGCGGCGCCGGCCGGCTAACGTTGGCACGTGATCCAGAACGAGCAGGCCGCCCTCGCGCTGCGAGGACTCTTCAAACGGTTCGATGCGAAGGTCGCGGTCGCGGGTGTCGACCTGGACGTGCCCGCCGGATCGTTCTACGGGCTTCTCGGCCCGAACGGCGCGGGCAAGACGACGACTCTGTCGATGGCGGTCGGGCTGCTCCGGCCGGACGCCGGAGGCGCGTGGGTGCTCGGGCAGGACGTGTGGGCGGATCCCGTACGCGCCAAGCAACTGCTCGGCGTGCTCCCCGACGGGGTACGCCTATTCGACCGGCTGACCGGCTCCGAACTGCTCGCGTACACCGGCCTGCTGCGCGGCATGGAGCCGGCCGTGGTCGACCAGCGGGCCGGTGAACTGCTGGAGGTGTTCGCCCTCGCGGACGCCGGGCGGACCCTGGTGGTCGACTACTCCGCCGGCATGAAGAAGAAGATCGGCCTCGCCGATGCCGGGCGGACGCTGGTCGTCGACTACTCCGCCGGCATGAAGAAGAAGATCGGGCTCGCGTGCGCGCTGCTGCACGCACCCCGTCTGCTCGTACTCGACGAGCCATTCGAAGCGGTTGATCCGGTGTCGGCGGCGCTGATCCGCGACATCCTGCAGCGCTACGTACACAGTGGTGGAACGGTGATCTTCTCGTCCCACGTGATGCAGGTGGTCGAGAAGCTCTGCACGCACGTCGCGATCCTCGCCGAT
>DASVMV010000348.1:0-5012 GCA_036384155.1 Micromonosporaceae bacterium | reverse complement strand
GCGCCGTCAGGGTCCGCCGCGGTGCCGCCCAACGGGCTGGCCGGGCTGGCCGGGCGGGCCGGCGTACGGCGGGAACGGGAGTCCCGTCGCCCGCCAGCTCGGCCGCGTCCCGGCTCGCCCAGGTCCTCCTCCGCCTCGGCGGACAGACCGGCGCGGGTGCGCTGCGCGGCGGGGAGATTGGCGGCGACATCGGTCGGAATGTCGAGATCCGTGTAGAGCCACGGCGAGGTGTGGTAGGTCTCCGGCGGCTCGGGCAGTTCCAGCCCGAGTGACTTGTCGATCAGCCGCCAGCGGGGCATGTCCTCCCAGTCGACGAACGTGACCGCCACGCCGCTGGCCCCGGCGCGACCGGTGCGGCCGATCCGGTGGGTGTAGGACTCCGGGTCGTCCGGGCAGTCGTAGTTGATCACGTGGGTGACTCCGGTGACGTCCAGCCCGCGGGCTGCCACGTCGGTCGCCACCAGTACGTCGATCTTGCCGGCGCGGAAGGCGCGCAGTGCGCGCTCCCGGGCGCCCTGGCCGAGGTCACCGTGTACGGCCGCGGTGGCGAAGCCCCGGAAGTCCAGGTCTTCGGCCACCCGGTCGGCGGCCCGCTTGGTACGGGTGAAGATCATCGTCAGGGCCCGGCCACGCGACTGAAGGACGCGGGCGACGACCTCGAGCTTGTTCAACGGGTGCGCGCGGTAAACGACCTGCTGGGTCTGCGGCGACGGTCCGGTGTCGGCGGTGTGGCCGGCGTGGATCGTCACCGGGTGGCGGAGGAAACGCCGGGCCAGCGTGACGATCGGTTCCGGCATGGTGGCCGAGAAGAGCATCGTCTGGCGATCTTCGGGCAGCATCGCCAGGATCTTTTCGACGTCGTCGAGGAAGCCCAAATCGAGCATCCGGTCGGCTTCGTCGAGCACCAGCGCGTGCACCCGGTCGAGCCGGAGGTGCTTCTGCTTGGCCAGATCCAGCAGCCGGCCCGGCGTGCCGACTACGATTTCGACACCGGTGCGCAGCGTCTCGAGCTGCGGCTCGTACGCCACGCCGCCGTAGATCGGCAGCACGCGTACGCCCCGGGTGCGGCCGGCGGCCGCGAGGTCCTTGGCGACTTGGAGGCCGAGTTCGCGGGTCGGCACGACGACGAGCGCCTGCGGCTGGCCATCGCCGCCCTCCGCCCGGGTGAACACCCGTTCGAGCAGCGGAACGCCGAAGCCGAGGGTCTTGCCGGTGCCGGTCGGCGCCTGACCGATCAGGTCGACGCCGCGCAGAGCGAGCGGTAGCGCGTACTCCTGAATGGCGAACGCCCTGATGATGCCGACCGCGGCCAGCGCGTCGACCGTTTCCTGGCGGGCGCCGAGGTCGGCGAAGGTGGGAGCGTCCGAGCGAACCGGCGCGGTTGCGGCCGGTGTCGCCGCGGCCAGGTCCTCCGGAGTCGGGTTGGGCTCTGCGGTCGGGTTGGGCTCTGCGGTCGGGTTGGGCTCTGCAGTCGGGTTGGGCTCTGCCGTGCGGCCGGCGGAGGTGGCCGGGTTGACTGGCCCGTTGTTGATGTGTTCGTTGTTGATGTGTTCGTTGTTGATGTGGTTACTGTTGTTTTGGTTGTTGCTGATGTGCCTGGTCATCGTCTGGTCGGGGTGCCCTCTCGTGGTGCGCCCCGTCTCTTCGTGAGGGCGCATATGGATTCGGCGCCAAACGGCGCCTCGGGTGCGGCGCGGGCCGCGCGGTCGGGCGGCAGGAGCCGCACCCGGACCGGGCCGCGCGCGGCCGTGGCTTGAGGAATCTGCCGGCTCAGCTCAGCCAGCACCACGGCAACATTTTCCCATGATAGCCCAGGTGCGGCTGGCGGTCGCGCTCTGTGCCGGCCGGTCGACGCCGGGTGTCCCCGGTGTGGCCTCGGTCACGCTCCGCGGGCGGCACGGGACGCCACCACGGCGCGGCCAGTCGGTAACCTGCCGTCGTGTCCGACCTCACACCGCCCACTGCCGCGCCCGCCGAACCCGGAGACGACCCGGACCGGCAGGCGATCGTCGACCTGCTCGGCCTCGTGGCGTATGGCGAGTTGCTGGCGTTCGAGCGGATGGCCGCGGACGCCCGCCTGGCGCCGGACCTCGATCGGCGCGCCGTGCTGAGCGAGATGGCGGCGCTGGAAATCGGCCATTACCAGCGCCTGGCTGCCCGACTCACGGAGTTGGGGGTAACCCCCGGAACCGCGATGGCGCCGTACGTCTCGGCGCTACAGGAGTACCACGACTCGACCGAGCCCAAGGACTGGCTGGAGGCGCTGACCAAGGCGTACGTCGGGGACGGCATCGCCGACGACTTCCTTCGCGAGGTGGCCGCCTTCCTCGCCGGACCCGACCGGCAGCTGGTGCTGGACGTGCTGCACGACTCGGGGTACGACGAGTTTGCCGCTGCCGAGATCCGCGCCGCGATCGCGGCCGACCCGAAGGTGGCCAACCGGCTCTCGATATGGGCCCGGCGGCTCGTCGGCGAGGGGCTTTCGCAGGCCGGGCGGGTCGCTGCTGAACGCAGTTCGGTGAGCGTCCTGATCGCCCGTAACGCGCGCGATCAGGCTGCGATTCAGGCGCTCTTCCGGCGGCTCACCGTGGCACACACCGCCCGGATGGCGGCGGTGGGGCTTAACAACTGACGGCGGTGAAGCCGACCGCCAAGCGCGCTGGACTGAAGAACCAGCGTCCTCCTCACCGGGCGGTGAAGCCGACCGCCCGCGGTGCCGCCTCGGCGATCTCGACGTAGGCGACCTTGCTCACCGGCACGATGATCCGGCGGCCCCGCTCGTCGGTCAGTCGGAGCGTGCCCTCGTTGGCGATCGCCTCGGTCACGATCTCCTCGATCTCCGCCGGCGTCTGCGCGCTCTCCATGACCAGTTCGCGGGGCGCGTACTGCACGCCGATCTTGACCTCCACCGGGCCTCCTTCTGGGGGCGGGAACATCCTGCGCCGTGGGGAAGGCTAGCCGATCGTCCGAGCGTGGTCAGGCTGACGACTCGCCATGTAGCGGAAAGCTCGCGATGCCGCGCCAGGAGAGCGCGGCGAGCAGCGCCTCGGCCTCCGCCTTGGGCACCTTACGGCCGCTCGCGAGCCAGAACTGTGCCGCGGTTTCCGCCGCACCGACCAACCCCGACGCGAGCAGCTCGGCCCGGGCCCGGCTCACGCCCGTGTCCGACATGATCGTGTCGGTGATGGCCGCGATGCAGCCCTGCTCGACCCGTTCCACCCGCTCCCGTACGGCTGGTTCGTTACGCAGGTCGGACGCGAAGACCAGCCGGAACGCCTCGCTTTCGTGGTCGACGAAGTCGAAGTACGCGCGTACCGCGCCACTCACCCGCTCCCGGTTCTCGGTGGTCGACCGCATGGCCGTCCGAACCTTGGCCACGATCGCGTCGCAATGCGTGTCGAGCAGGGCCAGGTAGAGCTCGAGTTTGCCGGGAAAATGCTGGTAGAGAACCGGCTTGGACACCCCGGCCCGTTCGGCGATGTCGTCCATGGCCGCCTGGTGGTAGCCGTGGGCGACGAAGACCTCCTGCGCCGCGGCCAGCAACTGCTTCCGCCGCGCCGAGCGCGGTAGGCGTGCCGGCCGGCCCGCCGGCCGGGTTTCACTGGACGCCGTCGCCATGGCCACCTCCCAATCTCGCCCGCACCGCCCGGCTGGTGGACCGACCAGTGCACGTAACGTCACTCGTGAATTACCCCGACACTGGAACTTATCGCTGCTGTCAGCACACGGTAGCCTCAGCGCGGGGGCAACCGAGGAGCGGACGGTGGACGAATCACGACATCCCGGCGGCGCCGCGCCGGGGGACGACGGGGCGGACGCCGGCCGGCAGGCCAGGCGGCCGGCTCCGCTCCCCGAATGGCCGGCGGGTGACATCGCGTGGCGGCCGCGGGAGGCCGACTGGGCGGCCGAAGCCGCCTGGTCGGACCTGGACACCCGCTGGGCGGCCGGCGCGGTCAGCTGGGGCGACGCCGCGGAGACCAAACCGGTAGGTCGCCGGGCGGAACGGGTTGCCCCGCACGCCGAGCCGACGGATCTCGGCGCCGAGCCAGCCCCCACCTCGGCCGAGCCGGATCCTGTCGACGGGGAGTCGGCGTCAACCGACCCCGGCTCCGCGCATGCCGGCGCCGGGCCGGATCTTGGCAAGATGCAACCGTCGAGCAGCGAGCGCGACGCGGCCGCTGCCGGGATCGAGCCGACCCTCATCGGCGACGACCGGGATCCAGTCGACCGGGATTCACTGGACGCGGAGCCGGAGGTCGTCGAGGCGGAGCCGGCCGTGCGCCGTGCCGAGCCGGCAGGCGCGCGAACCGAGGCGGCCAACGCGTGGCGCCCGCCGGTACAGACCGATCGGACCTGGGCAGACCTGTCGGCGCGCTACCCCGAACTGCTGCCCCCGCTGTTCGACCAACCGGCTAGGCGTGCGGGGCATGGCGGAACCAACGGCGTGGTGTACGGCCGGGTGCGTCCCCAGTCGGTCCAACCGGTCGAGTGGCCCCGGCCGGCGCCGGTGTCGCCGCCTGGTTGGTCTTCGGGCTCGGGTCCAGGACACGAGCGAGATGACGATCCCCCCGCTGCCGACCGTCCGACGATCCCGCAGCCGCGCCCGGCGGCGTCCGCCGATCAACCGATCAGGCGGGCGACAACCGACCGCCGTGAGCCCCCGGCCGACCGTCCGCCCCGGCCCACGCAGCGACCGGGCCGGCGCGCCGAACCCGAGTCCGAGTCCGAGTCCGAGGCCGAGGCCGAGGCCGAGTCTGAGGCCGAGTCCGAGGCCGAGTCTGAGGCCAAGTCTGAGGCCGAGGCCGAGTCTGAGGCCAAGGGTCCAACCGGTTGGGCGGCCCCGGACGGCCCGGGCCGCCGGCGGACCGACCGTTCGACGGGGGATCAGCCCCCGCCTGGCCCGCTCACCACCGGACGCCACGCCGGCCAGCCGCCGCAGAAATGGATGTACGAGGCGCCTGCGCGCAGCGACCAGCAGGTCCGGCCGGCAAGCCAGCCGGGCGCGTCGATCT
>DASVMV010000347.1:0-3058 GCA_036384155.1 Micromonosporaceae bacterium | reverse complement strand
CGATCAAGGTGTCCCGCAAGTGGGGCTACCGGATCAAGGGCGTGCCCGCCAACCAGGCCAAGATCATCGTGGCGGACGGCAACTTCCACGGCCGAACCACCACCATCGTGAGCTTCTCCACCGACCCGGACGCGCACGACGACTTCGGCCCGTACACCCCCGGCTTCGAGATCGTCCCGTACGGCGACCTCGACGCCCTGGCCACGGCGATCGACGACAACACCGTCGCCGTCCTGCTCGAGCCGATCCAGGGCGAGCAGGGCGTGGTGGTGCCGCCGCCGGGCTACCTGCCGGGCGTACGGCGCCTGTGCACCGACAACAACGTCCTCTTCGTCGCCGACGAGATCCAGTCCGGGCTCGGCCGGACGGGTGAGACGTTCGCCTGCGACAACGAGGGCGTCACCCCCGACATGTACGTCCTCGGGAAGGCCCTCGGCGGCGGCATCGTCCCCGTTTCCGCGGTCGCCGCCGACAAGGACGTGCTCGGGGTGCTGCAGCCGGGCGAGCACGGCTCTACCTTCGGCGGCAACCCGTTGGCCTGCGCCGTGGCGACCGAGGTGGTTCGCCTGCTGGAGACCGGGGAGTTCCAGCGCCGGTCGGCTGAGCTGGGCGCCCACCTGCACGAGGGACTGCGCGACCTGCTCGGCCACGGGCTGGTCGCGGTACGCGGTCGGGGGCTGTGGGCCGGCATCGACATCGACCCGGCGCTGATGACCGGACGGCAGGCGTGCGAGCGGCTCGCCGAGCGGGGAGTGCTGGCGAAGGACACCCACGGCTCGACGATCCGGCTGGCTCCCCCGCTGGTCGTCGAACGCGCCGACATCGACCACGCCCTGGAGCAGCTGCGGGCGGTTCTGCGCGGCTGAGGCCCCCGCCCCGCCCCCCTCGCGATCTAGGGCGAATAGTCGTGAGATGATCTCCGATCACGGCACTTTGCCCTAGATCGCGAGGGGGCGCCGACGGGGGCGGGCCGGCGGTCAGGCGCGGTCGAAACGACGCATGGCCATGGTTGGCGCCTCCGCCATGACCGACGTCGGATTCGTCATCCCACCCGAGGACCAGGTGCGCGCTGGCGCGATCTGCACCCCCGGATAGACCTCGACGATGTCGCCATTGGCGAGCACCCGGTTCTGCCGCTGGTCGAGCGGGATCCGGTCGTCCTCGTTCATCGAGCCGCCCGGTCGGATCCCAGACCCGTTCGTGCTCACGTCGTACGCGACGAGTTCGGTGCCGTGCAGCTCGAACCGTACGTGGCTGCGGCTGACCCAGCGCCGGGCCTCGTCGCTCAGCCACTGGCCCAGCGTGATGCCGCCGGCCTGTTCGGGCGCCCGGCCCACCACCGCCGGACGGTCCACGGCCACGACGAAGCGCTGGCGGATCGAGCCGTCGATGCGTACCGACAGCACCTCGCTCCGCGGCCGGAAGCCGGCATCGGACAGCCGCCGCTCGTGGCGGGGACAGGTCGGCGCGCCGGTACGCAGGCTCGGCGGGGGCTGTCCACTGGGCTTGTGGTCGACGCGGGCAAGGTCGGCGAATGCTCCTTCGCCGCCGCCGCCGAAGTGTGTGCAGCCCCGCTCAGGGCAACGCCACAGCCGGCTCAGCAGCCGCGCGCCGAGCGGAGATCGCCCAACGGAGACCGGTCGTGCCTCGCCGCCACCCTTGGTCACCAAGGTGGGACCGCCGGTGCCGAGGACCGGAGCGAGCAGCCGGCCCGGCGTGGCGGTCAACCACGGATAGCGCTCGCGCAGCGGATCGGGCCGCAGCCGGCTGAGCACCGGCAGCCCGAGCAGGTCGGCCACCTCGACCACCCGCTCGGTGGGCTGGGCCATCACCTCGATCAGGCCGTCGTCGGCCCAGCGGCGGAGCACCATCCGCTCGTTGGAGGTGAGGTCGGCGTCGGAGAGCAAGGCCCGGTGGGCGACCGCGTACACCGGGACGCCGTCCTCCTGCAACTGCCTGGCCAGCGCATCGATCACGATGCCGAGCCGCACCAGGCTCGCCGGTCGCCCGCCGTCGAGGTCGGCGAACCGCACCACCTCGGCCAGGTCGACCACGCCACGGACCAGTTCCGGGTCGGTGCACACCCGGCCCTCGATCGCGTCGAGGACCTTGCTGATCTCGAACCTCACGCCGCCCCCCGCGTGCGGACTATCGGCTGGTCAAGCGCGTCTGCCATGGGCAGACCCTACCCTTCGGCGCCGTCGCGATGGTGGGCCACCGTCGCGTGGTGGTCGGTGTCCGGCTGTGGCTGCGGGTCCGCGTGCACGATCGCCGAGCGGAGCCGGGGTACGGCATGCAGCAGGTTGTGTTCGGCCTCCACGGCAATCGCGTGGCCATCGACCAGACTGAGGTGGGCATCGACGACGATCTCGCACTCGGCGCGCAACTGGTGGCCGATCCAGCGCAGCTTGACGGAACCCACGTCGAGCACGCCGGCGGTGTCCCGCAGCGCCGCCTCGACCGTGTCGACCAGGTCCGCGTCCACCGCATCCATGAGCCGCCGGTAGACCTGCCGGGCCGCCCCGGCCAGCACGACGACGATGGCCGCCGTGATCGCCAGGCCGACGACCGGGTCGGCCCACCGCCAACCCAGCGCCACACCTCCCGCGCTGACCAGCACGCCCAGCGAGGTGAAGCCGTCGGTACGGGCGTGCAGCCCGTCGGCCACCAGCGCGGCCGAGCCGATCCGCCGGCCCACCCGGATCCGGTACTTGGCGACCAGTTCGTTGCCGGCGAAGCCGATGGCCCCCGCGGCCGCCACCGCAGCCAGGTGCGACACGTCCGCGGGGTGCAACAGGCGGCGGACCGCTTCGACGCCGGCCAGCACCGCGGACGCCGCGATGATCACCACGATGACGATCCCGGCGAGGTCCTCCGCCCGCCCGAACCCGTACGTGTACCGCCGGGTCGGGGGGCGGCGCCCCATCAGGAACGCGATGCCCAGCGGTACGGCGGTGAGCGCGTCGGCCACGTTGTGCAGAGTGTCGCCGAGCAGGGCCACCGAGCCGGACCAGACGACGACGATGGCCTGCAGTGCCGCGGTCAGCCCCAGCACGCC
>DASVMV010000346.1:0-4077 GCA_036384155.1 Micromonosporaceae bacterium | reverse complement strand
AAGGCGGCGCCTTCGCCGGCGTGGCGCGGCCGGTCGGTGTGCTGGTCGGCGTCGTGCTCGCCTGGCGGCGGGCGCCCTTCGTGGTGGTCGTGATCGCCGCGGCGGTTACCGCGGCCGGCCTGCGGCTGGCCGGCCTGCCCTGACTCCGCTGGTCAGACCGGGTCGCCGAGCTTGACCCGGGGGGCCGGCGCCCGCATCCGCCGGAAGGTCATCGCCCGCATGATCGCGTAGAGGTAGAGCGAGCGCATCCGCTGCTCGGTCTTGGGGAACCGCTCGTGGACCAGCTTCTTGATCTTCCGCGAGATCAGGACCGAATCCACGATCACGCCGACGGCGAGCAGCACCCACAGCGCGTTCGAGGCCAGCTGCACGGCCGGCGGCATCGTCGGCTGCGACCCGAAGAGCACGACCAGCGCCCCGACGAAGAACCAGGTGCCGACCGTACGCCGGGAATCAACCACGTCCCGGGCCAGCGCCCGCTCCGGACCCCGGTCACGCGGCCCGCCCTCGCGGCGAAAGTCGGCGGCCGCCTCCGCGCGCCGCTGGCGTCGCTGCTCCCGGGCCTCCTGCTTGGTCAAGGGCTTGGCGGCGGCCGGCGGCCGGCGCTGGGCGCCGGGCCGCTTCGGGGTGGTCTGGCCGAGCTCACGCTTGCTCGGCGTGTACGAGCGGGCGCGGGCGTCCGGGACGGCGTCGTCGGTCGTCACCGGGGAGGTGGTCTCCTCGGCGAGGTCGGCGGACTTGCGGCGGAACAGTGACGGCACGGCATGAAGGGTAGCCCAATCCGGACGGGACCCGGCCGGCCGGCGGGCACCTGGGTTCAGGGCCGCTCGACCCGGGCGCCGAGCGCCAGGAGCTTTGCCTCGAAGTCCTCGTAGCCGCGCTTGATGAGGTCCACCCCGTAGACGCGGGAGGTACCCTCGGCGGCCAGCGCGGCGATCAGGTGACTGAACCCGGCCCGCAGGTCGGGGATCTCCAACTCCGCCGCGTGCAGCTTGCTCGGACCCGCGATGACCGCGGAGTGCTTGAAGTTGCGCCGGCCGAACCGGCACGGCGTACCGCCCAGGCAGTCCCGGTAGACCTGGATGTTGGCGCCCATCTTGTTGAGCGCGTCGGTGTAGCCCAGGCGCTGCTCGTACACCGTCTCGTGCACGATCGACAGACCGCGGGCCTGGGTCAGCGCCACCACCAGGGGCTGTTGCCAGTCGGTCATGAAGCCGGGGTGGACATCGGTCTCCAGCGCCACCGCGTTGAGCTCGCCGCCCGGATGCCAGAACCGGATCGCGCCCTCCTGGCCGGGTGACCCCGACCGTGGGGGACGGGGGTCGGTCACGTCGTACGCGCCGCCCACCGACCGGTAGACGTTGAGGAACGTCATCATGTCGGCCTGCGCCGCCCCGATCACGTCCACGCCGCCGCCGGTGGCCAGCGCGGCCGCTGCCCAGCTCGCGGCTTCGATCCGGTCCGGGATCGGACGGTGGCGGTACCCGGTGAGCCGGTCGACGCCCTGGATCTCGATGACCCGGCCGGTGTGGACCCGGATGATGGCGCCCATCTTCTGCAGGACACAGATCAGGTCGATGATCTCCGGCTCGATGGCCGCGTTGCGCAGTTCGGTGACCCCGTCGGCGAGCACCGCGGTGAGCAGCACCTGCTCGGTTGCCCCGACGCTGGGGTACGGCAGCTCGAACTTCGTGCCGTGCAGACCGCCGGGGGCGGTGAGGTGCAGCCCCTCGGGGGACTTCTCCACGACCGCGCCGAACTCGCGCAGCGCCTGCATGTGGAAGTCGATGGGGCGGGGGCCGATGTGGCAGCCGCCCAGGTCCGGGATGAACGCGCGACCCAGGCGGTGCAGCAGCGGACCGCAGAAGAGGATCGGGATCCGGCTCGAGCCGGCGTGCACGTTGATCTCGTCGGTGGTCGCGCTCTCGACGTTGGCCGGGTCGAAGACCAGCTCGCCCTCTTCGTCGCCGTCGCTGACCTTGACCCCGTGCAGCTCCAGCAGCCCGCGTACGATCTCGACGTCCCGGATGGCGGGTACGTCGTACAGTCGGCTCGGCGTCTCGCCGAGCAGGGCGGCGACCATCGCCTTGGAGACCAGGTTCTTGGCGCCGCGGACCCGGATCTGCCCGTGCAGGGGACTACCCCCGTGCACGATCAGGACATCGTCGGTCAACGCAACCTCCAGGGCGTCATAGCTCGTGTCGGGCACTCGGTCGTACCCAGGCAAGGGCCGTCCGCAAACGGCGCGTCCGCCCGGCAGCATAGTCGCCGGCGAGCCGAATCGAAGGGGCAGACCGGACCGGACTACATGAAACGGTGCGTCCGGTATTTTCCGTACCGCTATCGCTACGGTCGGTGACCGGCGCCGACCGGGCCGGGCAGCGCCAGCATCTGGTCCAGCGCCGCACGCGCGTACCGGGCCGTGTCCGGGTCCACCGTGATCTGGTTGACCACTCGGCCGGCGACCAGCTCCTCAAGGGCCCACACCAGGTGCGGCAGATCGATCCGGTTCATCGTCGAGCAGTAGCACACCGCGCGGTCGAGGAACATGACCTGCTTGTCCGGGTGCGCCAGGGCCAACCGGCGGACCAGGTTCAGCTCGGTGCCCACCGCCCATGCGGAGCCGGGCGGCGCCGCCTCGATGGTCTTGATGATGTACTCCGTCGAACCGACGTAGTCGGCCGCGGTCACCACCTCGTAGCGGCACTCCGGGTGCACCAGGACGTTGACCCCGGGTACCCGCATCCGGACCTCGTTGACGCTGCTCAGCGTGAATCGCCCGTGCACCGAGCAGTGCCCCCGCCACAGCACCATCCGCGCCTCGCGCAGCTGCTGTGGGGTCAGCCCCCCGGCGGGCTTGTGCGGGTCGTAGAGCACACAGTCGTCGGCGTCCAGCCCCATCTCCAGCACGGCGGTGTTGCGCCCGAGGTGCTGGTCGGGCAGGAACAGCACCCGCTGGCCCCGATCGAACGCCCAGTCCAGTGCGCGGCGGGCGTTGGACGAGGTGCACACCACGCCGCCGTGGCGGCCCACGAAGCCCTTGATGTCGGCAGCGGAGTTCATGTACGTCACCGGCACCGTCGAGCCGGCCGCCCCGACGTCCTCGAGCACCTCCCATGCCGCTTCCACCTGGGACAGCGCCGCCATGTCGGCCATCGAGCAGCCGGCGGCCAGATCGGGCAGGATCACCTTCTGGGCGTCGGAGGTGAGGATGTCGGCGCTTTCGGCCATGAAGTGCACGCCGCAGAAGACGATGTACTCCGCCTCCGGTCGGGCCGCGGCCTCGCGGGCGAGCTTGAACGAGTCGCCGGTCACGTCGGCGAACTGGATCACCTCGTCGCGCTGGTAGTGGTGGCCGAGCACGAAAAGCTTCGAGCCCAGCGCCGCCTTCGCCGCCGTGGCCCGAGCCACCAGGCCGGGATCGCTGGGGGGCGGCAGCTCACCCGGGCACTCGACGCCGCGCTCGGTGGACGCGTCGGCGCCGCGGCCGAGCAGGAGCAGGGCGGTTGCGGTCGCGGACGGCTCTTCCCAGGTCGCGCTCACGTCTTCATGGTCCCACCAGCGGGGCCCGGAGTCGGCCGTGTCGCCTGTGGCCTGCCACACTCCGGACATGCGGATCCTGATCTGCCCGGACAAGTTCGCCGGCACGCTTGCGGCCCCCGACGTGGCGGCGGCGGTGGCGGATGGGTGGCGGCAGACCCGGCCCGACGACGAACTCGTGCTCCGCCCGCTGTCCGACGGCGGGCCCGGCTTCGTCGATGTCCTGGCCGGCGCGCTCGATGGGCGGCGGCTGCCGGTGGCCACGGTGGATCCGCTCGGCCGGCCGGCCGCCGGCGAGGTGCTGGTGGCCGGCGACACGGCGTACGTGGAGAGCGCCCAGGCGTGCGGTCTGCACCTGCTCGATCCGGCCGAGCGGGACCCCAAGGTCACCACCTCGTACGGCCTTGGCCTGCTGCTTGCCGCCGCGGTGGAGACCGGGGTGCGCCGGGTTGTGGTCGGCCTCGGCGGGTCCGGCAGCAACGACGCTGGGGCAGGGATGCTCACCGCCCTGGGCGCCACCCCACTGGACGCCGCCGG
>DASVMV010000345.1:0-9338 GCA_036384155.1 Micromonosporaceae bacterium | reverse complement strand
GCCCGCGCCGCGAGCCGACCGCCCTTCCGTGACGCCCTGCTCGCCGACGCCGAGGTGCGGGCGCACCTGACCGAGCGGGAGGTCGACGTGGCGCTCGACCCGCACCGCTGGCTCGGGTCGGCCGGGCGGTTCGTCGACCGCGCCCTGGCCGCGTACCGGACGGAGAAAACGTCGTGACGTCCCACCTGAACGCCACTGTGGACGGTCCCGCGAGCGCGCCCGTCCTCGTCCTGGGCAGCTCCCTCGGCACGACCGGCGCCATGTGGCAACCTCAACTGCCGGCCCTCGCCGGCCGCTTCCGCGTGATCAGGTACGACCACCTGGGTCACGGCCGTTCGGCGGTGCGCCCGGGTCCGTACACCATCGACCTGCTCGGCCGGGAACTGCTGCGCCTGCTCGACAACCTCGACGTGCCGCGCGCACACTACGGCGGCCTCTCGCTCGGTGGAATGGTCGGCATGTGGCTGGCCGCGCACGCGCCCGAGCGGGTGCACCGGCTGGCGCTGCTCTGCACCTCGGCGTCGCTCGGACCGCCGGAGGGCTGGCGGCAGCGGGCGGCGACGGTACGCGCGGCCGGTCTGGATGCCATCGCCGACGCCGTCCTGGCCCGCTGGTTCACCCCACCCTTCGCAGCGGGCCGGCCGCACCTGGTCGCCGAGCACCGGGCGATGCTGACCGCGACGCCCGTCGCCGGTTATGCCGGGTGCTGCGAGGCCATCGCCGGGATGGACCTGCGCCCGGACCTGAGCCGGGTGGCGGCGCCGACGCTGGTGATCGCGGGGGCGGACGACCCAGCGACCCCGGTCGAGCATGCCCGTCAGATCGTCGAGCGGATCCCGCACGCGCAGCTCGCCGTGGTCGACCACGCCGCGCACCTGGCCAATGTGGAACAGCCGGAGCAGGTCGGCAAGCTGCTCCTGGAGCACTTCGACGAGGGGGCGCCGTGACGGAAGACAACGACCGCGACCGGCGCGACGTCGGCATGGCGGTGCGGCGGCAGGTACTGGGTGACGACCATGTGGACCGGGCGGTGGCCGCCACCGACGAGTTCAACGCTGACTTCCAGGACTTCATCACCCGGTACGCGTGGGGGGAGGTGTGGACCCGGCCCGGCCTGGACCGGCGGGTCCGCAGCTGTATCACCCTCGCCGTCCTGGCCACGTTGCACCACGACGAGGAGCTGGCGATGCACGTGCGCGCCGCGCTGCGGAACGGCCTGACCCCGGCGGAAGTATCCGAGGTTCTGCTCCAGGTCGGCGTCTACGCCGGCGTTCCGGCCGCGAACCGGGCGTTCAAGGTGGCCCGGCAGACCCTGCGGGAGGCCGGATGACCGAGGCGGTGGAGCGGGCTCCCGACTACGTCCAGTCGCTGCAGCGCGGGCTCGCGGTCATCCGGGCGTTTGACGCGGAGCATCCCCAGCTCACCCTGAGTGAGGTGGCGCGGGCCACCGGACTGACGCGGGCCGCCGCCCGCCGGTTCCTGCTGACTCTGGTCGAGCTGGGCTACATGCGCACCGATGGCCGGCTCTTCTCGCTGCGGCCGCGCATCCTCGAACTCGGCTATGCGTACCTGTCGAGCCTGAGCCTGCCCGAGGTTGCCCAGCGGCACATGGAGTCGCTCGTCGCCCAGGTGCACGAGTCCTGCTCGATGTCCGTCCTCGACGAGGGCGACGTGGTGTACGTCGCGCGGGTCCCGACCAAGCGGATCATGACGGTTGGAATCAGCGTCGGCACCCGGTTCCCCGCCTACGCCACGTCGATGGGACGCGTGCTGCTCGCTGCCCAACCGGCCGAGTGGCTGGACGACTATCTGGCCAAGGTCGAGCTGCGGCCGCTGACCCGGCGCACGATCACCGATCCGGCGAAGCTGCGGGCCGTCCTCACCACGATCGCCGCACAGGGATACGCGATCGTCGACCAGGAGCTGGAGGAGGGGCTGCGCTCACTGGCCGCACCCATCCACGGTGCGAACGGGTCCGTGATCGCGGCGCTGAACGTGTCCGCGCATGCCAGCCGCGGCACGTTCGAGGTGATCCGCAAAGAGTTGTTGCGGCCGTTGCTGGCCACCGCCCGCCGCATCGAGGAGGACCTGCGCGGCAAACCGCGCCCGGGGTAGGGCGCGGCGCCGGCAAATCCGTGGGTCGAGACTCAGGCGACGTTGCGCTGGGCCGGCACCGCGGCCTTGTGCGGGCGGCCGAGGCGCGCTTCGAGCCGGGCGATGTCGACGCGCGTCTGGTGCCGGTCGGCAAGATCCTCCCAGCCGACCGCGAGAAGGCGCAGTCGTTCGGATTCGCTGAAGCCGCCCCACACGCCGTACGGCTCGCGCACCGACAGGGCGTGTGCCGCGCACTCGGCCCGTACCGGGCAGGTCCGGCAGACCGCTTTCGCGCCCGCCTCGCGCCGGTTGCGGGACGAGCCCCGTTCGCCGTCCGGATGAAAGAACTGTGCGCTGTCGCGCCCACGGCAGGCGCCGAGCCGCTGCCAGTCCCACAAATCGACGATGGGTCCGGGCAGTCTGCGTACGTTCGACATCAGCACCCTCCTCCCGCGCGGCGCCGCTGGTGCGATCGGCGGTCGGCTCCGAGCGGCGGCCCGCGCAGGCGTACCGGTTCCGACCTGTGGAGGACCGGTACCCGCTGTTTCGACGCCTCACACGTACCTGATCGATTCGTCGTAACGGTTCTCCGCCGGACCGGATGTTCGCTTCGAACTTTTGCCTTTTATCCCAGCAAAATCCGCCGCCAAGGCGGCGCTTCGTGTTGTCTAGTACGTGGGGAGAGGAGCTCACTGTGCGTGCGGTTCTCGTGTGCGTACGGACACCTTCGGCGGCACGTGACGTAGCCGCCGCGGCGGGCCGAATGGGGCTGGCCGCGGTGGTCCGGGCCACCTCGTCGGCATCCGAGGCGATGCTCCATCTGGCCGAACGGCCGGCCGACATCGTGCTCGCCGATACGGCGGTGGCCCGGCCCGATCCGGTCGAGTTCACCCGGCGGGTGCTGGCGCGGGCACCCGACGCGGTCGTCATCTTCGTTGGGGCCGAGCGGCCCCGGCTCGCCGCCGCCGTCGTCGCGGCCGGCGCCCGCGGGCTACTTCCTTACGACGGTCGCGATCCGGTGGGAGTGGTGGCGAAGGCCGCGCTGCTGCTGGGGCTCCAACCGGCGGGTCCCGTCGTGCCCGTCCAGCGCGGTGACGGCTCCGCTGACGGTTCCGGTGACGCGGGCGGCTGTGCGTCCGCGCAGTCCGAAACCGGCGTACCTCGCGCGGTGCTGTTGACCGAGCGGGAATCGCAGGTGTTGCGCGGGATGGCCGACGGCAAGAGCAACGCCGAGATCGGCCGGGAGATTTTCGTGTCGGAGGACACGGTGAAGACCCACGCCCGGCGGCTGTTCCGCAAGCTGGGCGCCCGGGACCGGGCGCATGCGGTCGCCGCCGGCTTCCGCGCCGGCCTGGTCGCCTGACCGTCCCCCAGGCACCCTTCCGTCGTTCCGCGATCTTCGAGCAACGGTTGCCTTTCCGCCCCTTTTGCGCGGAAAGGGACGCCGAAAACGCAAGATTCCAGGAACCGTAGCGGGAGCACTCAGTCGGCGGAGTCCCCGGTGCTTTCGGCGAGCGTGTCGTGCACCCCGTCGGCGTAGCCGCGGGCGTACTCCCACGTCACGTAGTGATCGGGATCGGGGTCGTACGCCGGTTCGTGCACTCGCGGGCGGCCCGAGTCCAGCAGGTGCCGCAGGTTGCCGCGGAGTAGATCCCAGTCGAAATAGTGCGGCTCCCGGCAGTCTTCGCACTCGATCACCAGACCCCGGATGCCCACCGGCTCGAGCAGCGCCTGGTAGACCTCGAGATCGGCGAGGTCTTCCAGCACGTCCTGGCGCTCGACGTCGCTCAGCGGGCCGAGCCGTACGTCGTCGCCGGCGTCCTCAAGATCCGCGGACGGATCGGCGGGATCGCCGGTGAACGGGTCGATGGGCTCCTCGTGCACCCCTCCACCGTAGTGGTAACCCCGCCCCGCGCGTCCACCCGCCGGCCGACGCGTACCCGGATCCCGCTGGTCACTGGGTACGATGAACCATCGTGCCGCCAGATCGGGCGAGCCGGTCACATCGATCGCCCCGGTCCGATTACCCAGGGGAACAACTCGTGGAGAACCCACCTACCACCGATCGTCCGGGCGCCACCGACCTAGATCTCACCGGGCACCTGCCCGAGCTACCTGCCGGTTCGGCGCGCGCGGTGCCGCTCGGGCTGACCTTCGACGACGTACTGCTGCAGCCTGCCGAATCGGACGTCATCCCCAGCAAGGTCAATCCAGGCACTCAGCTCAGCCGCAACGTGCGCCTGTCGATCCCGCTGGTGTCCAGCCCCATGGATACGGTCACCGAGGCGCGCATGGCCGTCGCGATGGCGCGCCAGGGCGGCATCGGCGTCCTGCACCGGAACCTGTCCGTCGAGGACCAGGCGCTCCAGGTCGACATGGTCAAGCGGTCCGAGTCCGGCATGATCACCAACCCGGTGACCTGTGGTCCGGAGAACACGCTGCGGGAGGTGGACCAGCTCTGCGCCCGCTACCGCATCTCCGGGGTCCCGGTGGTGGACGGCGCCGGCCAGCTGGTGGGCATCGTCACCAACCGCGATATGCGCTTCGTCACCGATCCGGCCACCCCGGTGCGCGAGATCATGACCCGGCTCCCGCTGGTCACCGCGCCGGTCGGGGTGTCCAAGGACGAGGCGCTGGCCCTGCTGCGTCGGCACAAGGTGGAGAAGCTGCCGCTGGTCGACCAGGGTGGGCGGCTGCGCGGCCTCATCACGGTCAAGGACTTCACCAAAAGCGAGCAGTACCCGCATGCCACCAAGGACGACGCGGGGCGGCTGCGGGCCGCCGCGGCGGTGGGCGTGGGCGAAGACGCGTACAAGCGGGCCCGCTCGCTGGTCGACGCCGGCGTCGATGTGCTGATCGTGGACACGGCGCACGGCCACCAGCGGGGGGTGCTCGAGATGGTCCGCCAGCTCAAGCGCGACACCACCGTCGATGTCGTGGGCGGGAACGTGGCGACGTACGCCGGGGCGCGGGCGCTGGTCGAGGCGGGCGCGGACGCGGTCAAGGTCGGGGTCGGCCCGGGCGCGATCTGCACCACCCGGGTGGTGGCCGGGGTCGGCGTACCGCAGATCACAGCGATCATGGAGGCGGCGCGGGCCTGCCGACCGGCGGGCGTGCCAGTCATCGGCGACGGCGGCATCCAGTATTCGGGTGACATCGCCAAGGCCCTGGTTGCCGGCGCCCACACGGTGATGCTCGGCAGCCTGCTGGCCGGCTGCGAGGAGAGCCCGGGAGAACTGCTCTTCATCAACGGCAAGCAGTTCAAGGCGTACCGGGGGATGGGCTCGCTGGGCGCCATGCAGTCGCGCGGGCAGGCCCGGTCGTACTCCAGGGACCGTTACTTCCAGGACGACGTGCTCAGCGAGGAGAAGCTGGTGCCCGAGGGGGTCGAGGGTCAGGTGCCCTATCGCGGGCCGCTGGCCCAGGTGGCGCACCAGCTGGTCGGCGGCCTGCGGCTCGCGATGGGGTACGCCGGCGCGGAAAGCATTCCCGAGCTGCACCGCCGCGGCCAGCTGATCCGGATCACGGCGGCCGGGCTCAAGGAGAGCCACCCGCACGACATCCAGATGACCGTCGAAGCCCCCAACTACCACACCCGCTGACCATCCCCTTTGGAGTGACCCATGCGTGACGTGGTCGAAATCGGGCTCGGCAAGACCGCCCAGCGCGGTTACCACCTCGACGACATCGCGATCGTGCCGAGCCGGCGCACCCGCGACGTCGACGACGTGTCCACCACCTGGCAGCTCGACGCGTACCAGTTCAAGATCCCGTGCGTCGGGCACCCGTCCGATGCGACCATGAGCCCGGAGTCGGCGGGGACGCTGGGGCGCCTCGGTGGCCTTGGCGTGCTCAATGTCGAGGGCCTGTGGACCCGGTACGAGGAGCCCGGCAAGATCCTGGAGGAGCTGTCCCGGCTCGGTGACGACGGGGCCGGGCCCGCGGGCGCCGCGGCCACCCGCCGCCTGCAGGAGGTCTACGCCGAGCCGATCCGGCCGGAATTGATCGCCGAGCGAGTGCGCCAGTTGCGCGCGGGCGGTGGCACGGTGGCCGTACGGGTGTCGCCGCAGCACACACTGGCGCTCGCCCCGGTGATCCTCGACGCCGGCGTGGACATCCTGTTCATCCAGGGCACCATCGTGTCGGCCGAGCACGTCGCCAGCTCGGAGGAGCCGCTGAACCTCAAGGAGTTCATCGCCGACCTCGATCTGCCGGTGGTGGTGGGCGGGTGCACCGACTACAAGACGGCGCTGCACCTGATGCGCACCGGTGCGGCCGGCGTGATCGTGGGGGTGGGTGCCGACGGCTGGTCCACGACCGACACCGTGCTGGGCATCCGGGTTCCGATGGCCACCGCGATCGCCGATGCCGCCGCGGCCCGGCGCGACTACCTGGACGAGACCGGCGGCCGGTACGTGCACCTGATCGCCGACGGCGACATCCAGACCTCCGGCGACATCGCCAAGGCCCTGGGCTGCGGCGCCGACGCGGTGATGCTCGGCGAACCGCTCGCCCGGTGCACCGAGGCTCCGGCGCAGGGCGCCTGGTGGCACTCCGCGGCGAGCCACCCGGCCCTGCCCCGCGGCGCATACGGCATCAGTGGCCGGGCGCTGGGCTCCATGGAGCGGTTGCTCTTCGGGCCGGCCGACCAACCGGACGGGCAGCTCAATCTCTTCGGCGGCCTGCGCCGGGCGATGGCCAAGTGTGGCTATCGCGACGTGAAGGAGTTCCAGCGGGTCGGTCTCGTCCTCGATCGGTAGGCGTCCATCCGGACCGGACGGGAGGCGCCGGACCGCCTAGGCTCGGGCCGTGGCCATGCACGGGAATAGACGGGCGGCCGTTGCCGCGCTGGTGGCGGGCCTGCTCACGGTCGGGGGCTGCACCAACGGTGACGACAACCGCGAAGCGGCGTCGGGTCGGTCGCCGTCCTCCTCGACCGGGTCGGACTTCAAGCCGGGCGCCGACGGCATCGGTGACCCCTACTTTCCGACATACGGCAACGGCGGCTACGACGTGGCCAAATATGCGCTCAAGGTGCGGTACGACCCGGCGAGCAACCAGCTGATTGGCACCGCCACCGTCACCGCCACGGCGACCGCCAACCTGTCCAGCTTCAACCTCGACCTGGTCGGGATGACCGTGTCGGCGGTGACGGTCGACGGGACAGCGGCCCGGCACGAGCGGCGCGGCGACGAGTTGGTGATCACTCCGGCCGGCGGCCTACCCACCGGTAGGACATTCGCCGTCGACATCGCCTACGCCGGCGTGCCCCGGCCGGTGGCCAGCCCCGTGCTCGGCCTCCAGGGGTTTCTCGACACCCCCGACGGGGCCATCGCCCTCGGCGAGCCGGAGTCCGCCAGCACCTGGTTTCCGGTCAACGACCATCCCCGCGACAAGGCGACGTACGACATCGAGGTGAGCGTGCCGGCGGGACTCGCCGCACTGAGCAACGGCGTGCCTGGCCGGACCGTGACCGCCGGCGGCTGGACGACCTGGCGGTGGTCGGAGCGGGTGCCGATGGCCAGCTACCTGACCACGATCGTGATCGGCAACTATCGGGTGCGCACCGGCACCCACAACGGAAAGCCCATCGTGACGGCGGTCGCCGCCTCGTTGCCACCGGACAGCCCGGCCGAGCGGTCGCTGGCCCGCACCGGTGAGATCGCCGACTTCCTCGCCGCCAGGTTCGGTCCATATCCGTTCGAGGCGTACGGCGGTGTGGTCGTCAACGACGACCGGATCCACTACGCCCTCGAGACGCAGTCGCGGCCGGTCTACGCCAACGTGTTCTTCTCTTCGACCAACGACGTGGTGGTCGCGCACGAACTGGCCCACCAGTGGTTCGGCGACAGCGTCTCGGTGCAGAACTGGCAGGACATCTGGCTCAACGAGGGCTTCGCCAGCTACGCCGAGTGGCTCTGGGAGGAGCACGACGCCGGCAGGCCGGTGCAGACCAGCTTCGAGGCGGCGTACGGCCAGATGGACTGGACCCGGCCGGCCGCTAACCCGGGCCGGTCCGACCTCTTCGGCCGGGCGGTCTACATCCGCGGAGCTCTGGCGGTGCACGCCCTGCGCCTGACGGTCGGCGACGAGGCCTTTTTCCGCATCCTCACCACGTGGACGGCGGAGAAGCGCAACGGCAATGCGAGCACCGACGACCTGGTCGCGCTTGCCGAGCGGGTGTCCGGCAAGAAGCTGCGGTCCCTGTTCGACGCCTGGTTGACCGGCACCACCGCCCCGCCGGTGCCGAAGCCCGCCTGAGCCGCGCCGGTCAGCTCCGGATGACGAGACCCGGATGCTGGGCGAGGAAAGCGGGCGCCCGCTCGGCCCGCAACTCGGCGATGAACTGCCGGCCCACCGTGTCCAGCCGCTCGCCGCGATAGCTGGACCCGCTGTACACGCTGCCGCCGGGCAGGCCGACCAGGGTGATCGCCTCCGGACGCAGCCGGCTGAGGGCGAACGCGAAGTCGACCACCCGGCGTCCGCCGCCTTGGAAGGTCAGCGTCTGGCCGAGCGCGCGCACCACCTGCTCGAGCCGGCCCTGATCGCGGGCCAGGTTCTGGCTCAGGATCTTCCGCACAACGGCCTTGATCAGCTGCTGCTGGTGCCGCTGCCGGGCATAATCCCCGCCGGGAATGTAGCGCTGCCGGGCGTAGTCGAGCGCCTGCCAGCCGACCAGGTGGCGCATTCCCGGTAGGTAGACCATCTGCGGTCCGACGTACCCGCCGCTGCCCGGGCTGCGGTGCAGGCCGTTCGGACGCCGGTGGATCGAGGCCACCCGCTGATCGATGTACATGTCGACGCCGCCGAGGGCGTCCACCAGGTCGTCGAACCCGGTGAACGTCAACACCGCCCCGGCGTCGAAACGCTGGATGCCGGTGTACCGGCTGACCGTTGCGGACAACAACTGGAAGCCCTGCGCCGTACTCGGTGTCAACCGGCGGCCCGGCACCCGGCTCCCGTAGCTCATGGCGTGGGTGAGCTTGGTGTACTGGCCGGAGAAGCCAGACCTGGGAAAGGGGGGAATGTTGACCAGCAGGTCGCGGGGCAGCGAGAAGACGTACGCGTGGTCCAGGTTCTTCGTGATGTGCATGACCAGGACGGCGTCGGAGTGCGGCTCCCAGCCCGGCACGTTGATGCGGGTGTCGACCCCGGCCAGCAGGAGGTTGAGCGGGCCGGTGATGCCGGCGCCGGGCTGCGGGGCGGGCTTGGGCGGCACGGACGGCGTCGCCGACGGTGTGGCC
>DASVMV010000344.1:0-13135 GCA_036384155.1 Micromonosporaceae bacterium | reverse complement strand
TGGTCAGCACCACGCCGGTCCACTTCACCTGGCCGGCGTCGCGCAGCAGCGCCACCACCGACACGTCCGTGCCGCCGAGGACCAGCGTGGCGGCGGCGCTCGCCGCCAGCACCGTCATCAGGCGGGACGTCAGCCACTGCCGGCGGGGGATGCGTTGCCCGGCGGTCCCCGGCTCCTCGTCGCGCTCGCGCACCGGCGGGTTGAGCCCGAAGAGCGCCAGCCCAGACAGGACGATGCCGCCGCCGACGGCGAGCATCGTGACCCGCGGCGACACGGTGGTGGACATCAGCACGGCCAGCGCCGGGCCGATCATGAACGACAGCTCGACCGACATGCCGTCGAGCGCGTACGCCTGCCGGCGCTGGTGCACCGGGGTGATGGCCGCGATCGACTGCCGGACCACCGAGAACACCGGCAGCGTCAGCAGGCCACCGAAGAACGCCGCGCCGAGCAGCGCCGGGTAGGGCAGCACCGGGGCGGCCGCCCAGAACACGCCCTCGGCGACCGTGCTCAGCGCCAGCACCAGCCGCAGCCCGTGCCGGTCGACCAGCCGGCCGAGCCAGGGTGCCCCGATGGCCGCGCCGACCGTGACCGCCGTGCCGACCAGGCCCGCTGCGGCGTAGCCGCGACCCAGGTCGAACACGACATGCAGGGTCAGCGTCACGCTGGCGGCCATCACCGGCACGCGGGCCAGGATCGCCACGAGCAGCAGCGACCGGATGCCGGGCAGCGCGAGCGCCTCGCGGTAAGGCTTGAGCGTCATGGTGCGTGCGTACCTCCAGGTCAATCTTCGCCCGGGGGTACGACGGTTCCGCTACCTAATTAGGCCGACGTCACAGGTGTGCCGTGCAGCGTCACGCCCGCCCGGGTCAGTTGGTCCACCGCCACGGCCGTCGTCTCCGGCAGAACGCCCGCAGTCAGGTCCAGGAGCACCGTGGTGGCGAACCCCTCCCGCGCCGTGTCGAGTGCCGTGGCCCGTACGCAGTGGTCCGTCGCGATGCCGACCACGTCGACCTCATCCACGTCGTGCCGCCGCAGCCACTCCACCAGGCCCTCGCCGTCCTCGCTGCGCCCCTCGCAGCCCGAATAGGCCGCCGCGTACTGGCCCTTTCGGAAGATCGCCTCGATGCGGTCGGTCACCAGATCCGGGTGGAACTGCGCACCCGACGTACCGACCACGCAGTGCCGGGGCCACGAGTCGACGAAGTCCGGCGGGTCACCGAAGTGGGCGCCCGGGTCGACGTGGTAGTCCTGGGTGGCTACCACGTGGTCCCACCGGTCCGGCTCGGCGGCTACCGTGCGCGATATGTCCGCGGCCACCGCGCTGCCGCCCGCCACCGCGAGGGAGCCGCCCTCGCAGAAGTCCTTCTGAACGTCGACGATGATCAGCGCTCTCGTCATGGCACACCTCTCGTCATCGTGCCTGCTTGAGGTCACCCGGCAGCACACTCACGGGAACGGCCGGGTCGCCGGCGGACAACTTGAGCCCGACCCACGGGATGGAGATCAGGCACTGCCGCAGGTGCTCGCGGGATTCGGCGAGGGTCGGCAGCGGTGCCGGCTCCCCGCCGCACACGTACGGTTGCTGTAACAGCCGGTCGCCCGGCATCTGTTCCGGCCGGCCCTGGGCCACCACGATTTCTTCGATCGCGGTGCCGGTGGGTTTGTGCCGGCGGACCGCGGTCTTCCGCCCGCCGACCGTCGCCTTGTGCTCCGAGCGCTTGCGCACCGGCCGGCCGTCGACCTCCACGAGCTTGTAGACCAAACCGGCCGTCGGCGCGCCGGAACCGGTCACCACCGCCGTGCCGGCGCCGTACATGTCGACCGGCTCGGCGGCCAGCGCCGCGATGGCGTGCTCGTCCAGGTCGCCGGACACTACGATCTTGGTTTCGCTGGCCCCGAGCGAGTCGAGCAGCTCGCGGGCATGCCGGGCCAGCACCGACATGTCGCCCGAGTCGAGCCGGATCGCCCGCAGGTCCGGCCCGGCCACCGCGATCGCGTTGCGGATCCCCTGGTCGGTGTCGTACGTGTCGACGAGCAGCGTCGTGCCTTTGCCCTGGGCCTGCACCTGCGCGGCGAACGCGCTCGCCTCGTCGTCGTGCAGCAGCGTGAAGGCGTGCGCCGCGGTGCCCGCCGTCGGGATGCCGTACCGCTTGCCGGCCGCAAGGTTGGAGGTGAAGGCGAAACCGGCCAGGTAGGCGGCCCGGGTCGCGGCCACCGCGGCCTCCTCGTGGGCCCGGCGGGCGCCCATTTCGATCAGCGGCCGGCCGCGGGCCGCGGTCACCATGCGGGCGGCGGCCGCGGCGATGGCGCAGTCGTGGTTGAGCACCGACAGGGTCAGCGTCTCCAGCAGCACGGTCTCGGCGAACGTGCCGGACACGGTCAGGATCGGCGAGCCGGGGAAGAACAGCTCGCCCTCGGGGTACCCCTCGATGTCGCCGGTGAAGCGGTACCGCGACAGCCACTCCGCCGTCTGGTCGTCGACCACCCCGGTCCGCCGGAGGAACTCCAGGTCCGCGCCCTCGAAGCGGAAGTCGCGCAGCAGGTCGACCAGCCGGGCGGTGCCCGCGACGACGCCGTACCGGCGGCCCGGCGGCAGGCGGCGGGTGAACACCTCGAACACGCACTGCCGCTCGGCGCTGCCGTCCTTGAGCGCGGCAGCCAGCATGGTGAGTTCGTAGTGGTCGGTCAACAGCGAGGAGCGGTAGCCGGTCACCGTCACAGCCTAGGCGGAACCGCTCGTCCGGGCGGCAGCGGCGGCACACCGGGACATCCGGCGCGTTCCGGCGCGTCGGACGCCCGGCGGCGGTGGCACGATGGGGGACATGGCGGCTCCACAGGTTGCACCGGTCGAGGCGCCGGACACCGAAGAGGTGCCGGTCGAGGACCGGCCCTGGGTCACGATCGTGTGGGATGACCCGGTGAATCTCATGTCGTACGTCACCTGGGTGTTCCAGAAGCTCTTCGGATACAGCCGGGAGAAGGCCGAGAAGCTGATGCTGGACGTGCACCACAAGGGCCGCGCGGTCGTGTCCAGCGGCGCCCGGGAGCGAATGGAGCACGACGCGTCCCAGTTGCATTCGTACGGGCTGTGGGCCACGGTCGACCAGGTATGAGTATGTTCCGCCGGCACCGGGAGCACTGCGTCGCGACGTTCGCCGCCGACGAGGTGCGGGTCCTGCGTAAGGTCGCCGCCGAGGTCGTCGGTCTGCTGACCGACGGCTTCGACCACGACGACCCGGTGGTTGGCCGGCTCTTCCCCGACATCTATCCGGACCGGCCCGCCGACTCGGCGGAGTTCCGCCTGTACACCGAGGGCGACCTGAAGACGAACAAGATCGACCAGGCCGGCGCCATCCTCGCGGCGCTGCCCGACGGCACCGGCGGCGAGGTACGGCTGGACCCCGAGGCGGCCGAAGCGTGGCTGCGCGCGCTCAACGACGCCCGCCTGGCCATGGGCGTACGCCTGGACATCAAGAGCGACACCGATCTCGGCGAGGAACTCGACGACGCGGTGCTGCGCGATCCGACGTCGAGCCGCGTGTTCCAACTGTCCGTGTACGCCTACCTGGGCTACCTGCAGGAGTCCCTGCTCAACGCGCTCGTCGAGTGAGGCTGATGGTAGGAGGGGCGGCCCGGTACATCCGAATGCGATAGAGGGCGCCTTCCGCGCGTCACCGCAGCACGTCCGCCAGCCCCGGCAACTTCTCCCGGTAGGCGGCCAACAGGCGCCGGGCGGTGTTCACCGAGTCGACCAGGGGATGCAGCGCCAGCGCCTTGAGCGCCAGCGCCGCCGATCCACTCGCCGCCGCCTCGATGGTCAGCTGTTCCACCGCCTTGACCTGCTGCACGAGCCCGAGCATGTGGCCGTCCAACGGGTTGGTCGCCAGCGGCCGGGCGCCGGCGCCGTCCACCACGCAGGGCACCTCGACCACCGCGTCGGCCGGCAGCCCCGGTACCGCGGTGCCGTTGCGCACGTTGAGGATCATCGTCGAGGCGCCGCCACCGGCGATGGCCCGCATCAGGTCGAGGGCGACCTGCTGGTAGCCGCCCCCGGCGACATCCTCCTGCTGCCGCTCCCCGGCGCCGGCGCTGTCCCGGCTCTCGGCCATGTACGTCGACTCGCGCTCCGCCCGGGTACGCGTCCAGATCTCGAGGGCGGCGCTGGGTTGCCGGGCGACCTCGGCGTAGAACTGCTCCTGCTGCTGGCGGAGGAACTCACCGCGGGTGGCCGTCGCTTCCCGGATCGAGGTGACCGCGTCCCGGTTGAAGTAGTAGTAGTACAGGTACTCATTGGGGATCGCGCCCAGCGAACGGACCCAGTCCAGGCCGAACAGGCGCGCCTCTTCCAGTTGGCCGAGGGTCGCGTCGTCGGCCAGCAGGTCGGGGAGCCGGTCGATGCCGTCGACTCGCAGACCCCGCAGCCAGCCCAGATGGTTGAGCCCGACGTAGTCCATCGCCACGCGCGAGCTGTCCAGGCCCAGCACCCGGGCGGCGCGCTGCCCGAGGCCAATCGGCGAGTCGCAGATGCCGATGACCCGGTCGCCGAGCCGGCGCCGCATCGCCTCGGTGACCACGCCGGCCGGGTTGGTGAAATTGATCACCCAGGCATCCGGAGCGCGGCGGGCGACCCGGTCGGCGATGTCGAGACACACCGGGATCGTGCGCAGCGCGTACGCGATGCCACCCGGCCCGGTCGTCTCCTGGCCGAGAACGCCGAGATCCAGCGCGACCCGCTCGTCCACGGTCCGTCCGTCGAGCCCGTCCACCCGAATGGCGGAGAACACGAAGTCCGCTCCGTCCAGCGCCTCGTCCAGGTCGGTCGCCGTCCGGACCTTCGGGGGGTCGGGTTGGCCGGCCGCCAACTGCTCGAGGACCGCGTGCACGGCGGCCAGCCGGTGGCTGGCCAGATCGTGCAGGACCACCTCGTGTACGCCCGGTCCGCCCTCCTGTGCCAGCAGTTGCTGGTAGACGAGCGGCACCCGGAACCCGCCACCACCTAGGACGGTCAGTTTCACGCTTGGATGACCTCCGTGTCGGCCCGGACGTGGGCGGCCAGGGCCGCCGGATCGACCCCGTCGTTGGTGATGAGCACATCGACGTCCTCGGGGCCACATACCGGCAGCACTCCGGAACCGGGGAACTTGCCCCGGTCGGCGAGCACCACCGTCTGCTCCGCCGCCGCGATCATCGCCCTCTTGACCGGCACCTCCACCAGCGTGCTGTCCATCACCTGGCCGTCCCGGCGGATCCCGCTGGTGCCGAGGAACAGCCGGTGCGCGCGGATCTGCCGGAGCGCCTCCTCGGTCAGTACGCCCACCATCGACAGATAGTTGCGGCGGAGGATGCCGCCGAGCACCAGCAGCTCCGCGGCCTCGTCGTCGCGCAGCTCGTCGACCACAGCCAGGCTGCTGGTGATGACGGTGACCCGCCGACCGCGCAGGTGCCGGGCGAGCCGCGCCGTGGTGGTGCCGATATCCAGCAGCAGCACCTCGCCGTCCCGCACCAGGTCCGCGGCGCGGCGCGCCACCGCTTCCTTTTCAGCCGAGGCGACGGCTGCGACCACGGCGAACGGGACCTCCTCGACCTGGACGGTGCCGGCGCCGCCGCGGATGCGCCGCAACGCGCCGTGGGCGTTGAGCACCTGCAGATCCCGACGGATGGTGGAGGCGCTGACCCCCAGGTCGGCGGCGAGCGAGGAGACCGAGACGACTCCCGATGACCGGACCCGCCGCACGATCTGCTCGTGGCGAGTGAATTGAAGCACGGGTTGAAGCTAACACTGGCGTTGCGCGGCAACAACCAACAGTGCGCAATCGACATCAGCCTCGCGCAGAAACGCGCAGAAGAGGGCTTGCCCTAGCCGGCCTCGACGGAGCAACATGCACACACAGACGAATTGACCCGCACGATCGACCGAACTCTTCCGGAAGTGAGCAGAAGTGAGCACGGCAGCAGGCAGCGCCGCCGACGCTGCGAAGATCTCACCGGACAAGCCGCGGTGGGATCCGTTGGCCGGCGTCCGCCAGGGCGATCCAACGGCGATGGACTTGTTCATGTCCGGAACGGTCTTCCTCGACATCGTCTTCACCGGGCTGCCTACCGCGCCGAGGGCCGGCACCGAGGTGTGGGCGGCCGGCATGGGTTCGGCTCCCGGCGGCATCGCCAACCTGGCGGTGGCCGCGGCCCGGTTGGGCCTGCGGACGGGTCTGGCCGCCGGCTTCGGTGACGACGCCTACGGCGACTTCTGCTGGCGCACCTTGCGGCAGGAGGGCGTGGACCTGTTCGGGTCGCGGCGGTTCACCCACTGGCACACCCCGGTGACCGTCTCGATGGCGGTCGAGCGGGACCGCAGCATGGTGACCCACGGCCACGAACTCCCCGTTCCCGTCGACGAGATGATCGGCCGCCTGCCGCGCTCCCGAGCCGTCGTCGCCAGCCTCGGCGACGCGGACGGGGGCGTGGCGCTGCCCGAGTGGGCGGGCCGGGCCCGGGCGCAGGGCGCCCTCGTTTTCGCCGACGTGGGATGGGACCCCTCCGGCACCTGGAACCCGGGTCTCGCCGACCAGCTGGCCGGGTGTCACGCCTTCCTCCCGAACGCGCTCGAGGCAATGGCCTATGCCCACGCCGGCACTCCGGAGGCGGCATTGCGCAAGATAGCCGAGTGGGTACCGCTGGCCGTCGTGACCCTGGGCGGCGACGGAGCGATGGCCATCGACGCCACCACCGGCGAGAAGGAGGAAGTTCCCCCGCTGCCCATTGTGGCGCTCGATCCCACCGGGGCCGGCGACGTCTTCGGGGCCGGACTGGTGCTGGGCACCATCGCCGGTTGGCCGTTGCGCGAACGGCTGCTCTTCGCCGGCCTGTGTGCCGGTCTCGCGGTCCAGCACTTCGGCGGTTCGCTGGCCGCACCCGGCTGGGGCGATCTGCGTGACTGGTGGCGGGCCACCACCGACCGCGGCGCCATGGGCGACCCGGCGGCGAAGGAACTCGCCACCCGGTACGGCTTCCTCCCCGACCTGCTGCCGTCCGGGCCGGTGTGCGAGGTGCGGCGCGCCCATGCGACGCTGGCCCGTTACTCCGACCTGGACGCCGCGTAAGAGAAACGAATTCCCCATCCGCCCCTGAAGGAGGCCCCCCATGTCTCGAGCACCGGAACGGCCGGGCCGGTTCCGAACACCGGCACGGCTCCGGGCCGCCGTCGGGCTCGTCGCCGTACTGAGCCTGTTCGGCGCGGCTGCCTGCGCCCCCGGCTCCGACTCCAAGAAGCCAGCCGGCGACGGCACCGACCGGACCGTGCAGACCGACGCCGCGAAGCTCGGGAACGTCACCCTGACCATCTGGGACCAGGAGGTCCGCGGCGGTCAGGCCGAGCAGATGAAGGCACTCAACGACGCCTTCCACGCCAAGTACCCGAACATCACCATCAAGCGGGTGTCGCGGTCCTTCGACGACCTGGGCGCCACCCTGCGGCTCGCGCTGTCCGGCAACGACGCGCCGGACGTGGTGCAGGCCAACAACGGCCGCGCCGACATGGGCAAGTTCGTCCAGGCCCAGCAGCTCATCGCGCTGGACCCGTGGGCCAAGGCGTACGGCTGGACCGAGCGCTACCCGGACAGCGTCTTGCAGTACTCGCGCTACTCCGCGGACGGAAAGACCTTCGGCGAGGGGAACATCTACGGGCTGCCGCAGGTGGGCGAGATCGTCGGCATCTTCTACAGCAAGGACAAGCTGGCCAAGCTCGGTCTGCAGCCGCCGAAGACCTGGTCCGACCTCACCTCGGCGCTGGCCACCGCCAAGCAGGGCGGTGAGATCCCGCTGCAGCTCGGCAACCTGGACAAATGGCCGGCGCTGCACGTGTTCGGCACCATCCAGGGCCAGTTCGTCCCGGCGGACACCGTGACCCAGCTCGCTTTCGGCCGGCGCGGCGCGTCGTGGACCACGCCGGAGAACACCAGGGCCGCCGAGGAGCTGCTCAAGTGGGTGAACGCGGGCTACTTCAACGGCAGCCCGAACGGCACCGACTACGACAAGGCGTGGCAGAACCTCGCCAAGGGCCAGGGTGTGTTCCTGATCGGCGGATCGTGGCTCGGGGCCGACCTCGGCAAGGCGATGGGCGACAAGGTCGGCTTCGTCGCCCCGCCGCCGGGCCAGGACGGCAAGGTGGCCGCGACCGGCGGCACCGGACTGCCGTTCACCATCACCAGCAAGGCGAAGAACCCGGACGCCGCGGCCGCTTACATCAACTTCATCACCAGCTCCGACGCGATGGCGACCCTCACCAGGACCGGCAACATGCCGGTGGTGGAGACCAGCAAGCAGCAGGCGCCCGCCGGCGTCCAGGGCGACATCTTCACCGCCTTCGGCGCCACCACCGAATCCGGCCGGCTGCTGCCGTACCTGGACTACGCCACGCCGACGATGGCCGACAACATGGGTGCGGCGCTGCAGGAGCTGATCGCCAAGCGCAGCAGCCCGCAGCAGTTCCTCCAGAAGCTGCAGGACGACTATGGCAAGTTCGTCGACGGCAACGGCTGACACCGCGCGACGGGGCGGGACGGTCCCGGTATCCGGGCCGTCCCGCCCGCGGCGGCGGCAGCGGTCGCCCTGGGTGCCATGGGCCTACCTGCTCCCCGCCTTCGCGGTCTACGCGGCCTTCCTGCTCTATCCGTTGGTCCGCTCGGCGCAGCTCTCGCTGTACGAATGGGACGGCCTGACCCTCGGTACGTTCGTCGGCTTCCAGAATTACGCCGAGGTGCTGACCAACCCGGACCTGCGGGGGTCGTTCGGCCACACGCTGGTGCTCATCGGGTTCTACGCGGTCCTGCCGGTGCTGCTCGGCCTGCCGCTGGCCGGGCTGCTGACCCGGGCCAAGGCGCGCGGGTTGGCGTTCTTCCGGACCGTCGTGTTCCTGCCGCAGGTGGTCGCGATGGTCGTGGTGGCCGTCGCCTGGCGGCGGATCTACGACCCGGACGGCCCGCTGAACGACGTGCTGCGGGCGGTCGGGCTGGACAGCCTGGCCCGCGGGTGGCTCGGCGACTACACGCTGGCTCTGCCGGCCGTCGGCCTGATCGGCACCTGGGTCCAGCTCGGCCTGGTCACCGTCCTGCTCATGGCCGGCATGAGCCGGATACCCACCGAACGGTACGAGGCCGCCCGGCTGGATGGGGCCGGACCGGTACGTGAGTTCTTCGCCGTCACGCTGCCCGCCGTACGCGGCGAGGTCGCGGTCGCGCTCACCCTGACCATCATCGCCGCGTTGAAGACCTTCGACCTGATCTACGTCACCACCGCGGGCGGTCCGGGCAACTCGACCGCCGTGCCGTCCTACGAGGTCTACCGCCGGGCGTTCAAGCTGGGCGAGGTCGGTTCGGCGGCCGCGGTGGCCATCGTGCTGACGGTGCTGATCTTCGCAATCAGCCTCGTGGTGAACCGGATCGCCGACCGGGAGGAAAAGTGAGCGCGAGGAGTGAGCCGGGTTTGCGAGCCCCGCAGTCGCGAACGAAAGGTGGCTCATGATCTCCAGGGGCGAACGCGCGGCGAACTACCTGATCCTGTTCGCCTTCGCGACCTTCGCGATCTGGCCGGTGCTCACCATCCTCGCGGCGGCGCTCGGGCCGGACGACAGTGCGGCGGCAGCGGCGGCGCCGGGCGCCGGCCTGCTGGGCCTGCATCCGGAGAACTTCGCCGCCGCCTGGCGCCAGGGCCGGTTCGGCCAGTCCATGCTGACCAGCGTCGCGGTCTCCGCATTCGTGGTCGCCTGCGCGACCGTGCTGTCCGTGATGAGCGGGTACGCGTTCGGCACGATGACGTTCCGCGGGCGGAACGTGCTGTTCTACCTGTTCCTGCTCGGCATCATGGTGCCCGCGGAGGCGATCGTGGTGCCGCTCTACTTCGACCTTCGCACGCTCGGGCTCACCGACACGTTCTGGGCGATCGCCCTGCCCCAGGTAGCCCAGTCAATCGCGTTCGGCACCTTCTGGATGCGCGCCTACTTCCGGGCCAGCTCGGTCTCGCTGGCCGAGGCAGCCCGGCTGGACGGTGCGGGATCCTGGGCGATCCTGTGGCGCATTCTGGTGCCCATCGGCCGGCCCGCGGTAACCACCCTGGTCGTGCTGACCTTCATGTGGACGTGGAACGAGTTCCTCATTCCGCTGGTCATGGCGACCAGTGAGGAACTGCGCACGGCGCCGCTGGGGCTTGCCTTCTTCCAGGGCCAGTACACCTCCGGGTTCACCCTGCTGGCCGCCGGCGCCGTGATCGTGGCCGCCCCGGTGGTGATCCTCTACGTGTTCCTCCAACGTCGCTTCATCCAGGGCATGCTCGAGGGCGCTGTCCGCGAGTAGCCGCAACCGCACCACCAGTACGAGCACCACCATCGGTCGGATCATCGAACTGGAGGCAGCATGCAACTCCGCTCATCTCGGGCCCGTGTCGCGGCGGGCCTGGCCGCGATCGCGGTCGTCGTGGGGGTACTCCCCGCGACGTCGGCCACGGCCGGCGGCCCCACCCCACCGCCACCGTCCACATCGGCTGGGCGGCCGGTTGACCTGGACGTCCTGTTCGTTGGGGCCCACCCCGACGACGAGGCCGGGACGCTTTCCACCTTTGGCCAGTGGCGGGAAACGCACGGCGTACGCACCGGCGTGGTGACCGTCACCCGCGGCGAGGGCGGGGGCAACGCCGTCGGCCCCGAGGAGGGCCCTGCGCTCGGCCTGATCCGCGAGGGTGAGGAGCGGCGCGCCGTTGGCAAGGCCGGCATCACGGAGGTGTTCAACCTCGACAAGGTGGACTTCTACTACACCGTCTCGGCCCCGCTGAGCCAGCAGGTGTGGGACGAGCGGGACACTCTGGCCCGGGTGGTCCGGCTGGTCCGCCAGACCCGGCCGGAGGTCATGGTCACGATGGACCCGGCGCCGTCCCCCGGCAACCACGGCAACCATCAGGAGGCGGCCCGCCTGGCCATCGCGGCCTACTACGCCGCCGCCGACCCGAACGCGTTCCCGGAGCAGATCCGCACCGAGGGGCTCGCGCCGTTCGCTCCGGCGAAGATCCTGCTCAACCGCGCCCGGGGAACCGGACCGACCGGCCCGGCCTGCGTCACGACCTTCCAGCCGGTTGACCGATCGCAGGACATCTACAGCGTCTGGTCGGGGACGGTGTCGCAGGAGCAGGGACGCACCTGGGCGGCGATCGAACGGGACGCCCAGCGGCAGTACGCGTCGCAGGGCTGGGCCGTATTCCCCGACGTCCCGAGCGACCCTGCGCTGCTGGGCTGCGACCGGTTCACTCTGGTCGACTCCCGGGTGCCCTACACCCGCACCGGTACGCCCGCCGCGGCCGCGTCGACCGCCATCTTGGACGGTGCGCTCACCCGGCCGGCGGGGACGGTGCCGCTGGGCGCCCAGCTGACCGTCGACGGGCCGTTCACCGTACGACCCGGCGCCCCGGCCACGTTCACGGTACGGGTGAACGCGCCCAAGGCCGGCGATCTTGGGCTTTCCTCGGTGGCCCTGCAGGCCCCGACCGGGTGGGCCGTCACGGGTGATGGCTCGCTCGGCGAGCTGCCTCCGGGCGCGACCGCTACCGCCACGTTCACCGTGACGCCACCCGCCGGTGTCGACGCGGGCACCCGGACCCGGATCGAGGCCACCCTGAGCACCGCCGCGGGCGCCGGATACGCCGCCACCCAGGTGGAGGTCACGCCGGACGTCTCGGTTCAGCAGCAACTGTTGCCGCAGGTCGCCGAGTTCGAGTCCTGGGCGCCCGAGGTCGGCGTCGCGCAGCTGCGCGGCTTCGTCCTGCCGGTGCTCACCCTGGGCTCGGGCGGATCCCGCGAGATCGCGTACACGGTCACCAACAACACGAACACGACGCAGTCCGGCACCGTCACGCTCGGCCTACCGGCCGGGTTCGCCGCCGACGCGGCGAGCAAGCCGTTCACCGGGCTCGCACCCGGCGGGCGGACGACCGTCGCCTTCACCGTGACGAACACCGATGCCTCGCTGCCCACCAGCAACAAGGGCGGTAGCGACGGCAACTACCTGTACACGGTGGCCGCGACCACCGCGGGCGGCACGACGTCGGTGACCAGGCCGGCGCTGGAACTCGTGCCCACCAGCACGATCCAGCCGGCCGCCCAGGCGCCCGTGCTCGACGGCGTGATCAGTGCCGACGAGTACCCGGCCACGCCGCTCGACATCTCCCGGGTCTGGGAGGGCACCGCGTGCACGTCCGCCGCCGACTGCTCCGGCACCGCCCGGCTGGCCCGGTACGGGGATACCCTGCACGTCGCAGTGCAGGTGAGCGACGATGTGAAGGGCACGCCCCTCGCCACATCCGACTGCAAGCGGCACTGGCGTACGGACAGCGTGGAGATCGCCCTGGACCCGCGCGGCACCAGCGAGAACACCTCGACCACCTTCAAGTTGGCGGTGCTGCCGTTCACGGCGGAGGGGCCGGCGTGCGCGCTGCGGGACGCGGACAACCACCAGGGCCCGGTCGCCGAGACCGCGCCGGGCGTGCGGTGGGCCAGCACGGTGACCGACACCGGGTACGTGGTGGAGGTGGCGATCCCGCTGGCCGAGCTGCCGGCCGCCGTGGACCCGGACCGGCTCGGCGTGAATGTGCTGGTCTACGACTCCGACACGCAGGACAAGACCGGCCAGACCCGGATCGGCTGGTCGACCTGGGGTGGCGTGCAGGGCGATCCGTACCGGTGGGGGCTGACCCGGCTGGCGGATTACCCGGCGCCGCCAGCGCTCCCGGTGGACGAGCCGGTCGTGCCCAGTGACGCGCTGCGCAGCGTGGACTCGCCGCAGAGCATCGAACAGGCCGTCCGGATCAACGTGCCGCTCTCCGGCGGCCCGGCCGCCCCACGCGACCGCAGTGGATGGGTCACGTCGGCGCGTGCCAGCGGATCCGGCGTCGAGGTAGCGCTCCTCGCCACCGGCGCCGGTGAGGCACACGTGTTCGTTGTCGACCGGGCCGGCGTGGCCGGGACGCTGGTGGTTCCGGTGGCCGGCTCGGGCCAAATGACCGTGACCGTGCCCCTGACCCGGGCGCTCGGCGTCGACCCGCGGGTGCTGGTGGGCTGGGCCGCGCCCGACGCGGCGGGCACGCTCGCCGCGGAACT
>DASVMV010000343.1:0-8110 GCA_036384155.1 Micromonosporaceae bacterium | reverse complement strand
GGCACGCAGCGGCGACACGGCCTGCCCCGGCGCGTCCACCACCGCCGCGGCCAACGCGCCCAGCAACCCGTACGCCGCGCCGACCGTGACCGCCACGAGAGCCGTCTCCGGCGGTGAGGCCCGCCGGCGCGCACCGACGGCGCGGCTGGTGTGTACGCCGGCGCGGGCCACCCGCCAGCCGGCGATCAGCGTCAATGCCAGCGGCGCGACGCCGAACGAACCGACGCTCGTGCCGAGGGGCACCCAGTGGCCGAGCAGCCAGGCGGCCAGGCCCAGCCGGGCGGTGTCGGCGACGGTGGGTGCCTGGTCGGCGAACTGGACCAGGCCCATCACGACGGCAACCGGAAGGTACGACAGCAGTGCCGCCCAGAGCGTGGTCACCGCCGCGGCGACCGGCAGCTGTATCCCGCGGCGTGCACGGGCGGCGCGCCGACCGGGAACCCGCCCATCCGGGACGCGCTTGGCGGACCCGGCCGGTCCCTGCTGCGGATCACCCGGGCGGGTCGGCGGCGCGCTGGCACGTGAGGACTGTTCCGGGGTGGCTGCCATCAGCGCCCACTCTGGCACGGGTGCGCCGGCTTCCGGCGATGACACCACGTGGCCACCGGCGATTTCGGCACCTATGGCGCCTCCTGCGGCGGGATGGACGCCGAGGGGCCGGGTCGCTTGCGACCCGGCCCCTCGCGGCGTTTCCGTCGGTCACGCCGCCGACATGATCTCCCGCATCAGGCGCGCGGTCTCGCTCGGCGTCTTGCCCACCCGGACGCCAACGGCCTCCAGGGCCGCCTTCTTCGCCTCGGCCGTGCCGGACGAGCCGGAGATGATCGCACCCGCGTGGCCCATCGTCTTGCCGGGCGGAGCCGTGAAGCCGGCGATGTAGCCGACCACCGGCTTGGTCACGTTGGCCTTGATGAACTCGGCCGCCCGCTCCTCGGCGTCGCCGCCGATTTCACCGATCATCACGATCGCGTCGGTGTCCGGGTCGTCCTGGAACGCCTTGAGCGCATCGATATGGGTGGTGCCGATGATCGGGTCACCGCCGATGCCGACGCAGGTGGAGAAGCCGATGTCGCGCAGCTCGTACATCATCTGGTAGGTCAGCGTGCCGCTCTTGCTGACCAGGCCGATCCGGCCGGCGCCGGTGATGTCGGCCGGGATGATGCCGGCGTTGGACGCGCCCGGTGACGCAACGCCCGGGCAGTTGGGCCCGACGATCCGGGTGCGCTCGCCCTTGGCCACGTTGTGCGCCCAGAACGCCGCGGTGTCGTGCACCGGAATGCCCTCGGTGATGACCACCGCCAGGCCGATGCCGGCGTCGATCGCCTCGATGACCGCGGCCTTGGTGAACTGCGGCGGCACGAAGATGACGGTGACGTCCGCGCCGGTCTCCCGCATGGCATCAGCCACGGTGGCGAAGACCGGCAGTGGAGTGCCGTCGAAGTCGACGGTCTGGCCGGCCTTGCGGGGGTTGGTGCCGCCGACGACGGCAGTCCCCGCGGCCAGCATCCGGCGGGTGTGCTTTGAGCCCTCGGAACCGGTCATCCCCTGCACGATGACCTTCGAGTCCTTGGTCAGCCAGATTGCCATGTCTCAGACCCCCGCAGCGGCGAGTTCGGCGGCCCGCTCGGCCGCTCCGTCCATCGTGTCGACCCGCTGCACCAGCGGGTTGGCGGCCCCGTCGAGGATGGCGCGACCGGCCTCCGCGTTGTTGCCGTCGAGGCGTACGACCAGCGGCCGGGTGACCTCTTCACCCCGCTGTTCGAGCAGAGCGAGCGCCTGCACGATCCCGTTGGCGACCTCGTCGCAGGCGGTGATGCCGCCGAAGACGTTGACGAAGATGCTCTTGACGTCCGGGTCGGACAGGACGATCTCCAGCCCGTTGGCCATCACCGCCGCGCTGGCGCCGCCGCCGATGTCCAGGAAGTTCGCCGGCTTGACGCCGCCGTGCCGCTCGCCCGCGTATGCGACCACGTCAAGGGTGGACATGACGAGGCCGGCGCCGTTGCCGATGATGCCGACCTGGCCGTCGAGCTTGACGTAGTTGAGGTCCTTCTCCTTGGCCCGCTGCTCCAGCGGGTCAACGGTGGCCTGGTCGACGAGCGCCTCGAACTCCGGGTGGCGGAAGGTCGCGTTGCCATCGAGGGTGATCTTGGCGTCGAGGCAGAGCACCGTGCCCTCGGTCGTACGGGCGAGGGGGTTGACCTCGACGAGCGTGGCGTCCTCGGCGACGAAGGCCTGCCACAGCTGGACCGCGATCGTCTCGACCTGGTCGCGTACCTCCTCGGGGAAACCGGCCGCGGCGACGATCTCGCGCGCCTTGGCGTCGTTCACCCCGACGGTCGCGTCGATCGCGACCTTGGCCACCTTGTCCGGCGTCTCGGCGGCCACCTGCTCGATGTCCATGCCGCCCGCGACGCTGGCGATGCACAGGAAGGTGCGGTTCGCCCGGTCCAGCAGGAACGACAGGTAGTACTCCTCGGCGATGCTCGCCGTCTGCGTGATCATCACCTTGTGGACGGTGTGACCCTTGATGTCCATGCCCAGGATGTCGGCCGACCTGGCCGCCGCCTCGTCGGGCCCGTCGGCGAGCTTGACCCCACCGGCCTTGCCCCGGCCACCGACCTTCACCTGCGCCTTGACGACCACCCGGCCGCCCAGCCGCTCGGCGATGGCCCGCGCCTCTTCGGGTGTCGTGGCGACCCCGCCGGCGAGCACGGGTAGCCCGTGCCGCTCGAACAGGTCCCGCCCCTGGTATTCGTACAGGTCCACGATCGCGCGTCCCGTCCAGTCTCCGCGGCGCATCATCGCGCCGCCAGCGTGAAATCGAGTTGACGTCCCCGTCAGATGAGTCAGGCCGTCGGCCGCAGCCTAGCGACCGGCGCTCTGCCCGCACCGACCGGGTGCGTCCTGGGCGGAAATGCACCGAACCGCCGGCCGAACCCGGACGCGTCCGGCCGCGTTCCCGTCGGCGCCGCGGACAAAGTTCCCACCAAAGGCGCGTAACCGCCGCGGTGCGGCGTCGTTGAGTCAGGTGTCGGGGCGCGAAGAGGCGCCCGGACGGAGATACGGCCGATGCCCTGTCGGTCGAGGGGTGGCGGCGGGGCATCGCGCATAGAGGGGCCGGACGTGTGAGGGGTGCGTCCGGCCCCACCTCCATGTGGGGCCCGGCTCGCGGTTTCCCCGTCAGCCGACCGGCTGGGCCACGTTGGCCTTGACCCACTCGACGATCGACTGAGTGGTGGCGCCCGGAGTGAAGATCCTGGCGACGCCGAGGCGGTGCAGTTCGGGGATGTCGGCGTCCGGGATGATGCCGCCGCCGAAGACGACGATGTCCTGAGCGCCGCGCTCGCCCAGCAGCTCGATGACCCGCCGGAAGAGGGTCATGTGCGCGCCCGACAATACGGACAGGCCGACGGCGTCAGCGTCCTCCTGGATCGCGGTCTCGACAATCTGCTCGGGCGTCTGGTGCAGGCCGGTGTAGATGACCTCCATACCGGCGTCGCGGAGGGCTCGGGCGACCACCTTGGCGCCGCGATCGTGTCCGTCCAGTCCGGGCTTGGCGACGACGACCCGAATCCGAGAACTCATCAGCGCAACACCTTCCAGGGCGGTCATGCGAGCAGCGTCCGTGCTGTCACCTGAGCGAACGTTATCCCGGGCCGCGGGCCGCCGGAAATCGGGTACGCCACAACGCCAGCCGGCCGGGACGACGGGACGAGTGTCGGGCCCCAGAGCCGCATCGGAGAACCCCTAAGGGTGGCCGACTCTCGTCGAGCACCGAACGCGCCGGAATAACATTCCGTTCGAGCGGCGATAACAGAGCGCTATTAACGAGCCGACCCGAAAATGGTCACGAAAGTCGGCATATCGCGACCGAAGCGTCAATATTGCTTCGACAATTCGGCGCTTCAGCTTGAGACATGCCTAAGGGTTGGCTACCGTGTGCACGGTTGTCATCCGGTCCACCTTGGTGGACACCGCGGACGACCGGCGTTCACCCCCGCTTCACATCGCCGGTCCGCCTCGCTCCTCAACCCGACAACGGAGGGTGTGCGTGCGCCAGCGCCTGTCGTCTGAGCCCGACCGATATCGCGGCCGTCGCCGCGTACCCACACCGCCCCGCAGCCGTTACGCCGCCGTCGTCACCACCGCCTTCGTCGGTGCCGGCGTCGTCGCCCTGGGCGCCGGAGCCGCGCTACCCGACGCCAAGTCGGTGAGCCCGTCCACTCTGGCCGAACTCCGAAACGCGGCCGCGACGGACGGCGACCTCGCGGCCCGCGCCGACGACGCGCAGCGGGCCTCCCGTGACAACAGTCGCACCGGCCTGGAAAGCACCATGGCGGCAGCGCCGGACGTCTGGGGCCTACCCCTTGAGGACTACCAGTACACCTCGCCGTTCGGCGTGCGCTGGGGCAAGTTGCACGCGGGCGTTGACCTGGCCGCTCCAGAGGGGACGCCGTACAAGTCCGTCCACGCGGGCACTGTCACGCTCGCCGGCTGGTACGGCGGCTACGGCTACTGCGTCATCGTTCGAAACGAGGATGGCACCGAAACCGTCTACGGCCACTCGTCGAAGCTCCTGGTCGAAGAGGGCCAGCAGGTCAAGGCCGGCGACGTGCTCGGCCTGGTGGGCAACACCGGGCACTCGTTCGGCTCGCACCTGCACCTCGAGGTGCACGTCGATGGCCGCCCGGTCGACCCGATCCCCTGGCTGCGGACCAAGGGTGTCGACCTCAAGCTCAAGGTAGCGGCGATCCTCTAAGCGTTCCGCGCGCGACGTTTCCGCGCGCGACGTTTCGGGGTGCCGAGTTCGACCGGCGCCGTCGAGGGCGGCCTCAGAGCTTGTCGATGGGGGCGTGTCGCAGGACCAGCCAAAGCGTCTGGTCCCCGAAGTCGATCTGGGCGCGGGCTCCGGGACCGTGCCCTTCGACCGCGAGCACCCGGCCAAGTCCGTAACGCTGGTGGTTCACCCGATCTCCCGCTGCGACCTTCGGAACGGACCGCAGCTCGCTTGCCGTCGCCAGGCGGCTGCCGTCGATCCCCAGCTGCTCAGCGAGGCCCTTGGCTTTGGCCGTACCGAACGCGTTGCCGGCACCGCGCGTCCCCGCCCCCCGATCCGCGGCGCCCGCCCGGCCTCCGACGCCGCCGCCCGTGCCGGACCATGACGTGTACGCGGCCTCGGTGCGCTCCCACATGATCAGGTCTGCGGGCAGCTCGGCGGTGAACCGCGACGGCGGGTTGTACGACGGCTGGCCCCAGGCCGACCGGGTGACCGCCCGGGAGAGATACAGGCGCTGGCGCGCGCGGGTGATTCCGACGTACGCCAGGCGCCGCTCCTCCTCCAACTCGCTGGTGTCGCCCAGCGACCGGAGGTGCGGGAAGACGCCGTCTTCCAGCCCGGTGAGGAAGACGACAGGAAACTCCAGACCCTTCGCGGTGTGCAGCGTCATCAGGGTCACCACACCCTGGTGGCGCCCGGTGCCGTCCGGATCCTGATCCGGCACCTCGTCGGCGTCGGCGACGAGCGCGACCTGCTCCAGGAAACCGGCCAGCGTGGCCCGCTGCCCCTCGGTGCCCGGCCCCTCCCCGGCCTGCCCCTCGATGCGCTCGGTGTACTCCCGGGCGACGCTGACCAGCTCCTGCAGGTTTTCCACCCGGCCGGCGTCCTGCGGGTCGAGGCTCTCCTCCAGCTCGGTGAGATAGCCCGACCGGGTCAACATCGCCTCCAGCACCTCCTCGGGGGCGGCAGTCCGGGCCAGCTCGCGCAGCTCATCGAGAAGTGCCACGAAATCGGCGATGCCGTTCAGCGCGCGCGAGGAGATGCCGGGTGCGTCCGCCGCGCGCCGCAACGCGGCACCGAAGGAGATCCTCTCCCGCGCGGCGAGCGCCTCGACACAGGCCTCCGCCCGGTCCCCGATCCCCCGCCGCGGGGTGTTGAGGATCCGCCGCAGGCTCACGGTGTCGTCGTCGTTGACCACCGAGCGCAGGTACGCCAGCGCATCCCGGACTTCCTTGCGCTCATAGAACCGGACTCCGCCGACCACCTTGTACGGCAGGCCGATCCGGATGAACACCTCTTCGAAGACCCGGGACTGGGCGTTGGTGCGGTAGAAGACCGCGACATCGGCGGGCCGGGCGGCGCCGGCGTCGCAGAGCCGGTCGATCTCCCGGGCCACCCAGTCGGCCTCGGCGTGCTCGGTGTCGGCCACGTAACCGACGATCTGCTCGCCGGCGCCCGCGTCGCTCCACAACCGCTTTGGCTTGCGGGACGCGTTGTGGCCGATCACCGCGTTGGCCGCGTGGAGGATGGTCTGCGTTGACCGGTAGTTCTGCTCGAGCAGGATGGTGCGGGCATCGGCGAAGTCCCGCTCGAACTCCAGGATGTTGCGGATCGTGGCGCCCCGGAAGGCGTAGATGGACTGGTCGGCGTCACCCACCACGCACAGCTCCGCCGGCGGGAGGTCGGCGGTCCCTGCCGTGGTGCCACCGGCGCTTCCGACCAGTTCTTTGATCAGCATGTACTGCGCATGGTTGGTGTCCTGGTATTCGTCGACCAGGACGTGCCGGAACCGGCGGCGGTAGCTCTCGGCGACGTGCGGGTGCGACTGCAGCAGGTGCACGGTGGCCATGATGAGGTCGTCGAAGTCGAGGGCATGCGCCTCTTTGAGCCGACGCTGATAGAGGGTGTACGCCTCGGCGAGCGCCCGCTCGTTGGGTCCTTTGGCCCGGCCGGCGAACTCGTCCGGATCGATCAACTCGTTCTTGAGGTTGGACACCTGCGCTGTCAGGCCGCGCGCGGAATAGCGCTTGGGGTCCAGGTCGAGCTCGCGTATGACCATTTGCATCAGACGACGTGAGTCGTCGGCATCGTAGATCGAGAAGGTCGACTTGAGCCCGGCGTGCTCGTGCTCGGCGCGCAGGATGCGCACGCACGCGGAGTGAAACGTCGACACCCACATAAGCCGGGCGCGCGGCCCGACCAGCGCCGCGACCCGGTCCTTCATCTCGCCGGCGGCCTTGTTGGTGAAGGTGATCGCGATGATCTGACCGGGGTGTACGTCGCGAGCGGCGAGCAGGTACGCGATGCGGTGGGTCAGCACCCGGGTCTTCCCCGAGCCGGCCCCGGCCACGATCAGCAGCGGGGAACCCGCGTGCGTCACCGCTTCGCGTTGCGGACCGTTGAGCCCCGTCAGCAGCGCATCGGGGTCGAGAGCGCCACCACGGACCCGGCGCGGCGGGTTGGGCTGAACCGGCGAGGTTTCGAAGAGAGCATGCATCGCACCGTGAGTCTATGCCGGCGGTGGGACAGTGCCCGCTTCTCGTACGGCTGTTGCCACCAACCCCTAACCGAGCGGGTCCGGCGCGTTCATCCCCGGTCGAGAACGATGACCCATGTCGCCCTGTGCATGCCTTCTACGCCTTCCACGGTGCCATCGACCCGCCGACCGGGAGCGGCCCGCGATCAACGGCAACCCGGCGGGCAACGGCGGCTGCCACCCGGTCGACGGCTGCCAGGACGGAGACGGCTTCAGCGGGGCCGACTACCGCCACCTGTCGGCCAACGTGATTGACGGCCGGCCCGTCCCAATGAGTGGTGAAGTGGTTGCATCGGCCGCTGGCGGGCGGGCATACTCCACCACGTGACCGAGCAGGCGCGCTTCTACTTTTACTACGGCACCGAAAGTCCGGCAGCCGTGGGTCGCGCCTGATCAACAGACCTACGAAAGCCCCGGGCTCCTGGAGCCCGGGGCTTTTCGCTTCGGGATCCGGGCACTGGGCACCGAAATCCAAGGGAGCACTCAGTGAAGACCACCGTAGTCACGCCGCCGGCCAGCCCGGCCACCGGCGCGAACACCGGCACCGACGTCCCGGACGCAGCCGACCGGATTCTTGCCATGCGGAAGCGCATCGACGAGATCGACAATGCGCTGATTGCGCTCTGGCAGGAACGCGCGAGCCTGTCCCAACAGGTCGGTGCGACGCGGGTGGCCTCCGGCGGCACCCGCGTGGTCCTGTCCCGCGAGCGGGAGATACTCGACCGCTTCCGGACCGTGCTGGGGGCCGATGGCACCCAACTCGCCCTGCTCCTGCTGCGCGCCGGCCGCGGCCC
>DASVMV010000342.1:0-5831 GCA_036384155.1 Micromonosporaceae bacterium | reverse complement strand
TCCTCGACACGGGTTACCACTTCGCCGAGACGATGTTCACGCGGAACTTCGTCGAGCTGGCGTACCCGATTCACCTGATCGATGTCCGGCCGGGGCAGACGGTGGCCCAGCAGGACGCACAGCACGGACCGCGACTGCACGAGCGGCGACCCGACGAGTGCTGCCGGCTGCGCAAGGTGGAACCGTTGCGGCAGGCGCTCGGCGGATACGACGCGTGGGTGACGGCCGTCCGCCGGGACGAAGGACCCACCCGGGCCGGCACGCCCGGGGTGACGTGGGACGAGGCCTTCGGGCTGGTCAAGGTCAATCCGCTCGCTCGCTGGACGCAGGACGACGTCGACGCGTACGTCGAACGGCGCGGAATCCTGCTCAACCCGCTCGTGCCTCAGGGCTACCTGTCCATCGGCTGCGCGCCCTGCACCCGCGCGGTGGCGCCCGGGAATGACCCGCGCTCCGGGCGGTGGTCCGGCTTCGACAAGACCGAGTGCGGGCTGCACCCCGCCACCCGCGGCGGAGGTACGAGATGACCGCCATGACCGTCCCGACCGCGGGCGAAGTCGACACGATCGACACCCTCGCCGCGCTGGAGTCGGAGTCGATCCACGTGCTGCGCGAGGTCGCCGCGGAGTTCGAGCGCCCGGTCCTGCTCTTCAGCGGCGGCAAGGACTCGGTGCTCGTACTGCGCCTCGCGATCAAGGCGTTCTGGCCCGCGCCGGTGCCGTTCCCGGTGCTGCACGTCGACACCGGTCACAACTTCCCCGAGGTGCTGGCATTCCGCGACGCCACCGTGGAACGGCTCGGCCTGCGGCTGGTCGTCGCCTCGGTGGAGGACTATCTGCACGACGGCAGGTTGCGGGAGCGGGTCGACGGCACCCGCAACCCGCTGCAGACGGTGCCGCTGCTCGACGCCATCGCCCGGCACCGGTTCGACGCCGTACTCGGCGGCGGGCGGCGCGACGAGGACCGGGCCCGCGCGAAGGAACGCGTCTTCAGCCTCCGCGACGAGTTCGGCCAGTGGGACCCCCGCCGCCAACGACCCGAGCTGTGGCACCTCTACAACGGACGGCACCGCTCCGGCGAGCACGTACGCGTGTTCCCGTTGTCCAACTGGACCGAGCTCGACGTCTGGCGCTACATCGCCCGCGAAGCCATCGCCGTGCCGTCGATCTACTACACCCACGAGCGCGCGGTGTTCCGGCGCGACGGCATGTGGATCGCGGTCACGCCCGTGTCGCCGGCGCGGGTGGGTGAGACCGTCCAGCGACACGCCGTCCGGTACCGGACCGTCGGTGACATGTCCTGCACCGCGGCCGTGCTGTCGACCGCCCGGACTCCGGACGAGGTCGTCGCCGAGGTCGCGACGAGCGACGTGACCGAGCGAGGCGCCACCCGGGCCGACGACCGGCTGTCGGCGGCCTCGATGGAGGACCGGAAGCGGAAGGGGTACTTCTGATGTCCACGCTCCTGCGCCTGGCCACCGCCGGGTCGGTCGACGACGGGAAGTCCACGCTCGTGGGGCGCCTGCTGCACGACAGCCGCGCGGTCCTCGCCGACCAGCTCGCTGCGGCCCGCCGCGCGTCGCAGGACCGCGGGCTGGGCCGGGTCGACCTCGCCCTGCTCACCGACGGGCTGCGCGCCGAGCGGGAACAGGGCATCACCATCGACGTGGCGTACCGCTACTTCGCCACCGAGCGGCGCACCTTCCTGCTGGCCGACTGCCCGGGGCACGTCCAGTACACCCGCAACACGGTGACCGGCTGCTCCACCGCCGACGTGGTGGTGATTCTCGTCGACGCCCGTACCGGGGTCGTGGAGCAGACCCGGCGCCATCTCGCGGTCGCCGCGCTGCTGCGGGTGCCGCACGTCGCGCTCGCGGTCAACAAGATCGACCTCATCGGGTTCGACGAGTCCGCCGTGGCCGCCACCGCCGGCGACGTGCGGCGGATCGCATCCGACCTGGGCGTCCGCGACATAGCCACCGTCCCCGTCTGCGCGCTGGACGGCGACAACGTCGTCGAGCGAGCGTCCCGCACGCCCTGGTACGACGGGCCGACGCTGCTCGACTGGCTGGAGAACGTGGCGCTGGACGACGAGCCGGCGCGCCGGCCGCTGCGCTTCCCGGTCCAGTACGTCATCCGGCCGCAGACCGCCGAACACCGGGACTACCGCGGGTACGCCGGGCGGATCGAGTCCGGCCGGGTGGGCGTCGGCGACGAGGTGGCGGTGCTTCCGGCTGGCCGACGGACCCGCGTTGCCGGCATCGACACGTACGACGGCCCGCTGGCGAGCGCCACGGCGCCGCAGTCGGTGACCCTCCTGCTGTCCGACGAACTCGATGTCGCCCGCGGTGACCTGCTCGTGGCCGCCAAGGACCCGCCCGAGCCGACCCGCGAGATAGCCGGCACGGTGTGCTGGCTGGGGGACCAACCGCTGCGGCCGCGCGACCGGGTGCTCGTCCGTCACGGGACGCGCACCGTCCACGGCCTCGTGCACCTCGTCGAGAGCCGGCTGGACCTCGCCACGCTCCGACACGTACCGACGGATTCCCTGGCGCTCAACGACCTCGGCCGGGTGCGGGTCCGGCTCGCCGAGGCGCTGGCCGTCGACACGTACGCCGACGACCGGGCGACCGGCTCGTTCCTCCTCATCGACGAGCATGACGGCGCCACGCTCGCGGCCGGCATGGTGGTGCGAGATGGCTGAACCCGGCTGGGCACGCCCGGACGTGAGCGAGCCGGCCATCAGCATCGAGGGCGTCTCCCGCCGCTATCCCGGCAGCACCCGCCCCCCGGCGCTGGACGACGTCCACCTCGCGGTCGGCCCGGGAGAGTTCGTCTGTGTCGTCGGGCGTTCCGGCTGCGGCAAGTCGACCCTGCTCGACCTCGTGGCGGGTCACCAGGCGCCGAACAGCGGACGCGTGAGCGTGCACGGCGGACAGGTTCACGGGCCTGGGCCGGATCGCGTGGTGGTGTTCCAGGACCACACGCTGTTCCCCTGGCTGACGGTGCGCGAAAACGTCGAGTTCGGGCTGCGCGCCGCTGGGCTCAGTCGGGCCCGGCGCCGGTCCGCGGCCGAGGACTGGCTGGATCGCGTCCACCTGTACGGCTACGCCGACGCCCGTCCCCACGAGCTCTCGGGTGGGCAGCGGCAGCGGGTCGCGCTCGCCCGCGCCCTGGCCCTGCGGCCCGCGGTGCTCCTCATGGACGAACCGTTCTCGGCGGTGGACGCCCAGACCCGCGAGCACCTCCAGGTCGAACTTCAGCAGCTGTGGGCGCAAACGGGAACGACCGTCCTGTTCGTAACGCACGACGTGCGCGAGGCCGTCGTGCTCGCCGACCGTGTCGTCGTATTGGCCCCGGCGCCGGGCCGGGTGGTCGGCGTCGTCCCGGTAGACCTGCCCCGCCCGCGCACGGTCGAGGACGACGGCGTGCTGGACCTGGCGCGGCAGGTGCGCGCGCTCATGGACCGCACACCACCCCGAACCGCCGTCGGCGCATTGCCGGATGGTGGTTCTGCCGGCACGGGAAGGAGCCGTCGTGCCCGGGCCGCGTGAGTCCCTGCGGGCCCACCTGCTGCGGGGACCCGCGGCGGTGTGGCCCGCGGCGGCGACGGCGCTGGCCGCGGCGCTGGTCTGGTGGGCAATCGCAGCCGGCCGGCCGCAGACCGTGCTCCCGTCGCCCTGGACAACCGCACACACGGTGGCCGACCTGCTCGTCGGCGGGCAACTCCTCGGCGTCGTGGGCCGGACCGCCGCCGTGATGGCGGTCGGCTTCACGGCGAGCGCCCTGCTGGGCATCTGTCTGGGCCTCCTGATCGGTACGGTGCGGACGCTGGATCGCGCCCTGTCGCCGTACCTGGTCGGGCTGCAGTCCCTGCCCAGCGCGATCTGGATCCCCCTGGCCGTGATCCTTCTCGGGACCTCGGACGCGGCCGTGCTGGCCGTGACCGTGCTCGGCGCGGTGCCCTCGATCGCGATGGGCACCCGCAACGCGGTGCACGCCGTACCGCCGCCGTTGATCCGGGCGGCCCGCATGCTCGGCGAGGCGGGCGCCGCGCTCGTGGTTCGGGTGGTGCTGCCCGCCGCCCTGCCGGGCATCGCGGCCGGCATCGAGCAGGGCTGGGCCTTCGCCTTCCGGTCCCTGGTGGCCGGCGAGCTGATCCTCGGCACCGTCGGCGGGTCGGGCATCGGGGTGTTCCTCACCGAGGCGCGCGCGGCGAACCGGGTGGACCGGATGCTCGCCGCCGTCCTGGCGATCCTCGTCCTCGGCCTCCTCGTCGACCGCCTGGGGTTCCGGCGTTGGCAGCGACTGCTGCGCCGGCGGCGTGGCGTGCTCCCCGAGAAGGCGACATGAGTGGCCAGCAGAGCCGGCGGTATATGACGGCGCTCGACCTCGCCGGCCGGCGGGCGGTCGTGGTGGGCGGCGGAGCGGTGGCGGCCCGGCGCGCCCAGGGGCTCGTGGACGCCGGCGCCGACGTCGTCGTCATCGCCCCGGACGCCGTTACGGACCTGCGGGATCTGGTCCGGGCCGGGCACGTGACCTGGCTCCCGAGGGAGTACGCCGGAGGCGACGACCTGGCGGGCGCGTGGCTGGTTCACACGGCGACCGGCGATCGCCGGGTGGACGACAGCGTCTCGGCGGACGCCGCCGCCGACCGCATCTGGTGCGTACGGGCCGACGACGCCCAGGCCTCGTCCGCCTGGACCCCTGCGGTCGCCCGGGCCGAAGAGGTGACGGTGGCGGTGTCCGCCGCGGGCGACCCGCGGCGGGCCCGGGCCGTCCGCGATGCGATCCGCACCGCGCTCGAGGCCGGCGACCTGCCACTGCGCCGGTACCGGCCGGGGCGGGGCCACGTGGCCCTGGTCGGTGGGGGCCCTGGCGATCCGGGGCTCATCACCGTACGCGGCCGTCGCCTGCTCGCCCAGGCGGACGTGGTGGTCGCCGACCGGCTGGCGCCGCGCGCCCTGCTGGAAGGGCTCCGCGACGAGGTCCTCGTCATCGACGTCGGCAAGGCACCGGGCCGGCACCCGGTACCGCAGGAGGAAATCAACCGGATCCTCGTCGAGCACGCGCTGGCCGGCCGTCGCGTCGTCCGGCTCAAGGGAGGTGACCCGTACGTGCTCGGCCGCGGCGGCGAGGAGCTCGAGGCGTGCCTGCGGGCCGGTGTCGACGCCGCGGTCGTGCCGGGCGTGACCAGCGCGGTGTCGGTCCCGGCCGCCGTGGGCATCCCGGTCACGCATCGGGGGCTCGCCAAGGGGTTCGCCGTCATCTCCGGCCATGAGCAGCTCGCCGATGCTCCCCGCGACGCGACGCTGGTCCTGCTCATGGGGGTATCCCTGCTGCGGACGACCGCGGCGCGGCTCGTCGAGCTGGGCCGCGATCCCGACGGGCCGGTCGGGATCGTCGAGGACGGTTACGGGCCTCGCCAGCGGCTGACCGTCGCCACGCTGGCCACCGTCGCGGACGTGGCCGAGGAACGCGGCGTCCGGCCCCCGGCCGTCGTCGTGGTCGGCGACGTGGTCACGATGGCGCAGCGGCTCACCACCCCGACTGCGTCCGGGCCCGGGACCCGGGTCGCGTGACGGCGCCGGCCCTGGTGCTGGTCGCGCACGGCTCGCGGGATTCGCGGGCGGCGGAGGTCGTCGAGCGGCTGTCGGCCGCCTGTGCCGCCGCGCTGCCCACGCCCGTGCTGGCGTCGTACCTCGATCACGGTTCGCCGACGCCCGTCGACGCCCTTGTTTCACTCGCCGACCGCGGGCGTACCGCCATCGTCGCCGTCCCCCTGCTTTTCGCCGCAGCCTTCCATGCCCGCGTGGACCTGCCTCGGGCGAT
>DASVMV010000341.1:0-11079 GCA_036384155.1 Micromonosporaceae bacterium | reverse complement strand
CCGCCGACGTCGTCGGCGCCGGCCCACCGGGGCAGCCCTACCGAGTTCGTGGGGTCGCCCGCCTCGTCGCGATCAGCCGGGTACGAACTGTGCTCATCCCGCCACGATCCGGCCGACCGCCACCCGCCACGGTGCGACTCGTGGTGCTCGGGCGCGGTCTCCCGGACGGCCGCCCACCTGTCCTCGAACCGCAGCTCGGTACCGGTTTCGCCGGCGCGAACGCGCGCCCGGCGCTGGCCCATCCGGATTTCCCGGCCGCCACCCTCGTCGCGGTTGGTGGCCCAGTTATCGCGGGCACCGGTCCATGCCGCGTCGTTATCGCCGTCGAAACCCTCCGGTTCGACCCTGACATCCTCCCGGTCCCCACCGGTGGCCCGATCGAACTCCCGGTCCGCCGACCGGCGCCGCTGCGCGGGCACGGTCCACCCCGCTGCGGTGCCGTAGTAGCCGGACCCGTACGCGGCGTCCGAACGATCGCCGTCCGGCTCGACGATCGTCTGCCGGGTCGTGACCTGGACCGTCTCGGTGTGCCGCACCACCCCTGTCGGGACGTGCGCCCGGGGCGCCGCAACCCGCGGCGGTACGGTGGCTCGCCCGCTGCTCGCTCGCGCACCTGCCGGTGCCGGCTGCGGCACCGCCGCCACTCCGATGCCGACAGCCGCCTGCTCCTGCCCACCGTCATACGAGAAAACCGGGGCGTCGGCTGCCGCGGCAAAACCCGCCGACCCGTGGCCGGCCTCCGGCATGCGCGCCGCCCCGGCCCAGATTGCGTCCACCTGCCCCCGCAGGGCCTCGATCTCGTCGCGCAGCGGCCGGAGGCTCTCCCCGACCATCCGATGCGCCGCCTGCACCCCGACCGCGACCTCGGTGCGAACCTCACCGCGTATCTCGTCGCGCTGGCTGGCGAGCGACTGCGCCAGATCGGGACGCGCCGACCGGCGACCAGAACCACGCGCGGTGGACAGCCCGATGAGGACGGCGGCCAGCAGCGCAACGACGGCCGCGACCCGCAGCGTCGCGGAGCCGTCGGCGAGCAGCAGCATCAGCGCCGCGACCGGAGCCAGCCCGACCCCGAGCCAGAAAAGCGTGCCGAAGGACCGGAGCCCGCCACTGTCGTTGAGTCCACTGCGGTCCGGCATGGGCGTGAAGCCTACCGAGACCACCGTGCACCGAAAAGGGGACCTTGGCCTGGTCCGGTCGGGCGGTGGCGGCGGAGCCGCCGCCGCCCGACCGGGGCAGGTCAGCTGCTGGCGAGTGCCCCGTCGGAGGAGAACACCAGACCCATGCTGATGGTGCCGGTCTTCAACGCGTTCTTGGTCTGCGGGCCACCGGCGTCAAGCGAGCTGAAGGAGCCCGCCTTGAACTGGTAGACCTCGGCCAGGCCGGCCTGGCACTTGGGTCGCTGCGGGCACTCCGGCGGGCCGCCCATGACGGTCGCCTTGCCGGAGCACTTCTCCGCCAGTTCGGAGAGCGTCTTCACGCCGTACTTGTCGGCGAACTGCGTGGTCACCGCGAACGCGTTCTGATCCTGCGCCGTTGACGGCTTGCCGAAGGTGATGCCCACCTTCTGGCCGACGGTCTTCAGGCTCGACACGGTCTTGTCAAGATCCGGCGACGAGATGGCCGCAGCGCTGGCACCGTTGACCTTGCCGTTGAGGAAGTCAGCCATCGTGGCGGCATATTCCGGTACGACCTGGATCTCGCCCTTTTCCAGCGCCGGCTCGTAGAGTTCCCGGTTGCCGATCTGCTGAAGCTTCACCTGGTAGCCGGCGGCGGTGAGGGCGATCCGGTAGAGCTCGCCGAGGGTCTGGTTCTCGCTGAAGTTGGCAGCCCCGACCGTGACGTTGCCGCCCGGACCCTTGGTGATGCCGTCGGCCAGCTTGTTGGCGGCGGCGAACTCCTCAGCGGCGACCTTGGGCGTCTTGCGATCGACGTCGACCGCCTTGTTGAGCTCGATCAGCTTGTCGGTGTCGAGAGCTTCGGACACCTTGTCGAGCGCGGCGATCATCTGCGGCTGGGCCGCCTTGGCGTTGACCGCGGCGATGACGTTATCGGTGTTCTGCAGTTTCTTGTCGTCGTCGAGGACGACCAACTTATCGCCGGCGACCGGAGCGCAGCCGGCACCGGACGCGCCGGTCGCCGGCGCCTGGGTGCCGGACGATCCGGACTCGCCGCAACCGGCAAGGACCGCAGCGGCGAGGATTCCGATGGAAACGATGGCCAGTTGTGAACGAGCGCGCATTCTGCCCGCCTTCCGTGTCCCGGCGCGGCCCCCTGGGCCGGCCGCGTGTCCGACGGGCGCATGACCGCCCGCGCTTACAGCCAACATCGTGCTGCCAGGCACCGACAAACTCCGGGCCGGTTTTGTCACCGGATCGTCATCCACGCTGCTCCGCGCCGACGGCGGCCCGGCCGGAGCGACGCTGAGCGGAACGCAGCGTGCGGCGCAGCGGACGCGGCGTCACCGCCCGCTCGATCACGGCCAGGACCGCCTCGGCCAGAAGTGCCAGCACCGCGACCAGCAGGCCACCGGCCAGGATCTGGCCACCCCCGACCGATTTGCCCAATCCAAAACCGGCAGCGATGATCTGGCCCAGCCCCCCGCCGTTGACGAAAAACGCCAGGGCAGCAGTCGCGATCACCTGGACGGCGGCCGTCCGGAAGCCGGCCGCCAGATACGGCACCGCCAGGGGAAGTTCCACCCGGCGCAGCAGTTGCGCCCCGGACAGGCCCATTCCCCGGGCCGCGTCGCGGGCCTCCGGGTCGGCCTGGCGGACGCCGGTGTAGGCATTCGCGAGCAGCGGCGGAACAGCGAAGACCGCCAGCGCGACGATCACCGCGGGTTTGCCGAAGCCGAGGAACGTCAGCGGCAGGACCGTCAGCAGGGCCAGCGTGGGGACGGCGAGCGTCAGGTTGGAGATCAGGACGACGACCGCACCGCCCCGGCCGATGTGCCCTAACCACAGCCCGACCGGCCACGCGGCCAGGCACCCGAGAAGGACCGCTGCGGCGGAGATGTACAGGTGTTCGCCGAGCCGGTCGAGAATTCCGCCCGGGTTCGTCCAGTTGAGTGGATCGTTGAGCCATTCGATCGCCTGCGCCAGGACGCTCATCGCACACCTCCCCGGGCCCACGGGGTGAGCAACCACCCGATACCGGCCAGCACCAGGTCGAGCAGGAGGGCCAATGAGACGGACAGAACCGTCCCGGTGAGGATCTGCGCCTTGTAGAAGTTGTTCCGGAAGCCGGACAGGATCAAGTCGCCGAGCCCGCCGTACCCGATCAGCGCACCGACGGTGACCAGCGCCACCGTGGACACCGTGGCCAGTCGTACGCCGGTGATGATCCCCGGTAGGGCGAGCGGGAGTTCCACCCGCAGCAGCCGGGTCAGCTTGCCGTATCCCATTCCCTCCGCCGCATCGCGCGCCTCCGGCGGCACCTGGTTCAGACCCGTCAGCGTGTTGCGGATCACCAGCAAGAGGGCATAGAGCACCAGGGCGATCAGTACGGAGGCCGGTTTGGTCGTGCCCACGTACGGCGCGACGAAGGAGAGAAGCGCGAGCGAGGGGATTGTGTACAGCACGCCGGAGAGTGCGAGAATCGGCCCGGTGAGAGGCCGGAACCAGTACGCCACGACAGCGAGCGGCAACGCGAGCAGAACGGCGATCACGACTGCTTGGGCCGTCAGCGTGACGTGCTCGCGCAGCGCCTCGAGGATGGTCTCTGCGTTGTCCCGCACGTACTGCCAGGAGAACCACGGATTGCCCGGACCGTCATAGGCGACGGCCATGCCGGCCGGGTATCCGCCGGAAAGGCCGTGAAAGGACATAGGTGGACGCTACCCCGGACTCCCGTTCCGCCGCCGCGCAGACCGCTTCGGTCCGCGCAGCGTCGATCATGCTGGACGGCATCCGCAAACAATTCCCCGACGGCACTGTCGCCGTCGGCGGCCTCAGCCTTGAGGTGCCGGCAGGCGAGCTGGTAGTGCTGATCGGGCCGTCCGGCTGCGGCAAATCCACCGTCCTGAGGATGATCAACCGCCTCGTGGACCCGACCGCGGGCCGCATCCTGCTCGACGACGAAGACGTCACCCGCGCCGACCCGGTGCAGTTGCGCCGTCGCATCGGCTACGTCATCCAGAACATCGGCCTCTTCCCGCACCAGACGATCCGGGCCAACGTCGGCACCGTGCCCCGGCTGTTGGGCTGGTCGCGCGACCGGATCCGGTCCCGGGCCGACGAACTGCTCGAACTGGTCGGTCTCGACCCGGCACGCTTCGCGAGGCGCTACCCGCACGAGCTGTCCGGCGGCCAGCGCCAACGGGTCGGCGTGGCGCGCGCCCTCGCCGCCGACCCGGTGGTGCTGCTGATGGACGAGCCGTTCTCAGCGGTCGACCCGATCGTGCGCACCCGCTTACAGGACGAGTTCCTGCGGCTGCAGGCGGAGGTGCGCAAGACAATCGTGCTGGTCACCCACGACCTGGATGAGGCGGTCCGGCTGGGTGACCGGATTGCCGTGCTGTCCCAGGGCGGCAAGCTGGAGCAGTACGCGCCGCCCGCCGAACTGCTCGGCGCCCCGGCCACGCCTTTCGTCGAGGAGTTCGTGGGTGCCGATCGGGGCATCCGGCGACTGGCGGTCACGCCGATATCCGCCGACATGCTGCTGCCGCTGACCGCCGTGGACGACATCGACGACCTGCCCTCGGTCGACCGGTCCGCGTCGCTCTACGCGGCGCTGGCCGCAATGCTCACGGCCGGCACCGATCACGTCCGGGTGACCGATGATGGCCGGCCGGTCGGCCTGCTCAACCGACAGCGGCTGCTGGGAGCGGAGTTGGCGGGCCGGTCCGGCTGACCGCGACGCCCCGTCGACCCGGCCGAGGCCGGGCGGAGCCCGGAACCTGAGCGGGTCGACGGGGCAGCGTCGGTCAGCGCGGGCCGCGCCAGGCACCGAGCGTGGCGATGCCGACGATCCAGCCGACGAAGAAGCCGTAGGTGGCCCCCTCGCCGGCCGTCCGGAATGCACCGAGCAGGGACGGATTCGCCCGGATCAATGCGGTGAGGAGCGCGGCGAACGCACCGGCGAAGATGAACGCCGCCCAGCCGGCGAAGAACTGGCTGAGCGTGCCTCGGGCCCGGGCCAGTTGCGACCCGGGCAGCAGGTAGAGGAAGAGCGCGGTGAGGACGACCACGAGGATCGCCTTCAGGTCGGCGGCGATGACATCCTGGAGGGAATCACCGGAGTTGAACCGCCAGGCCGGCCAGGCCAGGAGCCGAAGGAACCAGCCGCCGGCCGTGTTCGGGTTGGTGTGGTCCCGGGCCCAGTCGGCGTACCAGGGACTGCCGAAGATCAGGACCAGGAGGAGCGCGACGAGCGTGCCCGTGCCCGTCGCGGTCTTGTACCGGTTGGTGAGAGCCATGGCGGCGTAATTCCCGAAGTGATCCAGCCGCCAAACGTAGCTGTCCGCCCGAAACGGGAATCAGGAGTTGCGAAGGTAGTCGATAAAGGCGGCGCGCAGCAGCGGCGCACTCTCGTCGTACCCGTGGCCGGTCATCTCGCGCCACAACGCAACTGCCTCATCGATCGTGGGCCCGATCGAGTTGGGCGCGCCATCGAGCGCCGCGGCCTCATCCGCGTCCGGCAGGTGCCGCAACACCGACCAGAAGAATCTGACGTCGCGACGCTCTCGTGCCAGGGCGAAGGCCCGTTCCCGCAATTCCTCTGTGGACAACGCATCCAGCTCCTCGAAGCTGGGGGCGGCGGAGCGTCCGTGCGGCGGTTGACTCATGGATCAAGCCTAGTCCGCGGCGCGCCGGCGTGCCGCGCTCATCCGCGGTCGCCTCCGGTCCAGCGTTCGGTGCCCCACAGATCGGGGCGGCTGTCCGTCGGCTGGGCGGGCAGCGCCGAGGACCACGTCTCGGTGCGGTCCGACGCGCCGCCCCCCCACCCGGCGGCGGCGGTCTGCCCACCCCGCCCGCGGTCGCCCGGGTCGGTCGCCGGGCGCGGCCGCCCGTACGTTTCCACGAGCCGGGTCATACCCAGGCCCACGGCGATGGCCGCGGCGCCGACCGCGAACAGTGACACATGCCAGCGCCGTTCGTCGGAGTACGCCACGAACAGCGTGATCAGCGTGACGCTGAAGATGGTGCCGAAGATCCCGCCGCGCCGCCCGAACGCGCTGGTGCCGCCCAACAGCGCGGCGCCAAGAGCGAGCCCGGTCCACTCGAAGCCGGGCGTGGGCGAAGCGGGCCGGTCCGAACCCGCGACGAGCAGAATACCGGCGAGGACGGCGAAGACCGTCGAGGTCACGATGGCGGCTCCGGCCAAGGCGCCGGCGAAGCGGCCCCGGCGGTAAGCCGGATCACCGACCGGCCGGAACCGGCCCACCGACCGCCGCACCGTCCTGATCGACCCGAGGAGGCCGCCGAGCAACGACAGGGCGGCGAACCCACCGAAGAGGTACCGGGCATGCGCGGTCGGGTCGAATTCGCCCTGCACTCCCACCGGCGCCGAGCGCTGCTGAATGTAGACGACGACCGCTAACCCAGCGGCGAAGGTCGCCGCCCAGGCCGGCACGTGGAAGCCCACGACGATGACCGCGACGATGAGACCGCCGACCACGGCGACCGCGGCCGCCGGCAGGACGGCGTTGACCACGCCCCGGTCGCCGTTCTCGGCGAAGTGCAGTGCGGCGGCGATGGTCACCGGGCCAAGCGCCAGGTTGGGGACACCGGCACGCAGGGTCAGGCCGGCCGCGAGCGCGAGCAACCCGAGCACGGACCCAGCCACCAGGAGGGTGTCCAGGTTGTGCCCGCGGAAGCTGGTCGAACTCTCCCGGTAGAGCAGGAAGGCGATGGCGGCGGTCGCGGCCAGCAGCGCGACCTCCCACAGGAGATGGACAGCGATCCGGTCGCGCCCGGGTTCGCCATGTGCCGGGTCGTCGAACACGTCGTCCAGGGCGGCTCCGGAAACCCCACCGCGGCGGGTGGGCTCGAGACCGCGGTCGCGGAGCTCACTGGACGCCGATCCACCCCAGGCGTCGTCGCGGGCGGTCAGGCCGACGGGGTCCGTGCTCTCGAGGTCGGAGCGCCGGTAGGCGGGGTCGTCGTACGCCATCGTCATGGGCCTTTCTGGTTGGCCAGCCGACCGCCCGCTGCTGGTTAAGCGGCGGGTCGGGTCGACCGGGGCCCCGCCCGCACGCGTGACCAAGGCCGGTCGCACGCACGCTACTAGTGACCCAGCCCACTCGCCACCTCAGGGTCAGCGCGGCGGCCAGTCCTCGCGCGGGCGGACGTCGTCCCCGCGGTCCTGGTCCGGATTCTCCGGCACCCGGCACGATCGCTCCAACCACAGCGCGGCCGCCGTGAGCGCCAGCGACGCGACGAAACCGGCCGTGGCCGCCGGGGCGTCCCGTGCGGCCGCCCGGGTCGGCTCCAGCAGGAGCCAGCCGAGCAGGCCGCCGCAGAACCCGGCGAAGATCGCCCCGGCCAGCGCGGAGGCCTTCGCGAGCACCACGAAGCGCGCCACCACCAGTGGGTTGACCGGATTGTGGCCGGGCCGGCCCTGGAGCCGGCTGCGAGTGTTCAGCGCGGCGTACCCCTCGAGAACCGCGAGCCCGGCCACGGTGATCGTCGGCAGCCACGGAACGGGTGGAAAGTTGGCGTAGAAGGCGCTGATCAACAGCCAGGCCAGGGCGGCCGCTGCGAGACCGGCTACGACGAGGCTGGCGGCGCGCGTCGGGCCCATCCGACCCGGGCCGGACTCCGGGGGGCGCAGCGGCGAGTCGCGATCGCTCACGCCGACCACCCGCCCGCTTCGGGGCGATCGCTCCGCTCGTTCATTGGCTCGACTCTAGTGGCTGATCGGGTCGGGCACGCAGCCGTGCGGCCTCGCCGGCCACCGGCTCGGCGCGGAGCAGGTCGGTGAGCCGTCCCCGGCCGGGCAGCACGGCGTACGGCTGGATGTCCAGCCAGGGTCGGAGCACGAAGGCCCGCTCGTGCGCGCGGGGATGCGGCAGGATCAGCTCCGGGTCGTCGCTGAGGATCGGTTCGCCGTCGTCCCGCCAGACCGCGATCACGTCGACGTCCAGCGTCCGGGGACCGAAGCGGCGCGCCGGATCGCGCTGCCGCCCGGCGGCGGTCTCCGCGGACCGGGCCCGATCGAGCCAGTCCCGCGGCCCGGCCGACGGGTCATGCACCAGCAGGGCGGCATTGAGGTACGGCGGCTGATCGGGGTCGCCCCATGGCGGGGTCTCGTACACAGCGGAAGCCACCAGTAGGACGTCTTCGAAGGCCCGGAAGGCGGTACGCAGGTGCACCGCCCGGTCACCCAGGTTGCTGCCCAGCGAGAGGATCGCGGTTGTCACGCCGCCCGCGTCCTGGTCACCGTGACCGAAACGTCCCCGAAGTCGTGCGGGATCGGCGCCTGTGGCTTGTGCACGGTCACCGTGACCGCACGTACCCGCGCGTCGGCCAGGCAGGCCGCGGCGATCCGGTCGGCGAGGGTCTCGATCAGGTTGACCGGTTCCCCGGCGACGATGGCGACCAGTCGATCGGCGAGTTCGCCGTAGTGCACGGTGTCGCGGACATCATCCGACCGGGCAGCCGGACCCAGATCGAGTTCGAGCGTGACGTCCACGGCGAAGTTCTGACCCCGCGCCCGCTCGAAGTCGTACACCCCGTGCCGCCCGAACGCGCGCAGGCCGGTGAGGACGATCCGGTCGCTCATGATTCGGCAGGTGCCAGACGTGGGCGCCCGGTCGCGGCCCATACGGCCAGGGCGTCGGCCGTGCCGCGGACGTCGTGCACGCGAACCCCCCAGGCGCCGGCGGCGACCGCCAGAACGCTGGTGGCGATGGTGGCGGCTTCCCGCTCCCCAGACGGGCGGGGGGTGCCGTCCGGGCCGGCGAGAAGTGCGCCCAGGTACGACTTTCGGCTCGCCCCGATGAGGACCGGGAAGCCGAGCGAGGTCAGTTCGTCCAGGTGTGCGGAGAGCAGCCAGTTGTCCGCCGCCCGCTTGGCGAAGCCGAGACCGGGATCGAGGATGATCCGGTCGGCCGTCACACCGGCGGCCAGCGCCTCGGTCACCCGCTCGGTCAACTCGCGCTTCACGTCGGCGACGACGTCGGCGTACATGGCGAGTTCGGCCATCCGCTTGGCGTGCCCCCGCCAGTGCATGAGCACCCACGGGCAGCCGGCGTCGGCGACCACTTTGGCCATCGCCGGGTCCGCCAGCCCGCCGGAGACGTCGTTCACCACGGTCACGCCGGCCGCCAAGGCGGCGAGGGCCACCCCGGCCCGGGTGGTGTCGATGCTCATCGGTACTCCGCGCGCGGCCAGGCCGCGGATCACCGGCAGCACCCGGGCGGCCTCGGTGTCGGCATCCACCCGATCAGCGCCGGGCCGGGTGGACTCGCCGCCGACGTCGACGAGGTCTGCGCCGTCCCGGTGCATCTGTACGCCGTGCCGGACCGCGGACTCGACATCGGCGTACCGGCCGCCGTCGGAGAAGGAATCCGGCGTGACGTTGAGGACGCCCATCACCACCGGCCCCGACGAGCGCAGGAGACTGGTCACGAATAGACGGTACCGAGTCGGGACCCGCCCGGTCCGGGCAGGCGGGATTAGCACAGGTGTACTATGCTCTTCCGTGGGCAACCTGCCCACGAGGGCGAATTGTTCTCGTCTTGTTCGAGAGAGGACCGAGACGTACGCTGTGGAATTGCGCATCATTCAGACGTCGAACCTTGAGGAGATGGGCCGCAGCAGGACTTTCGCCCAGATTTCCGGCCCGCCTCCTACGACCGCCGCGGCCGGGAAACGCCCAGAAATCAGCACCCTGGTGACGCACGGCGGCCCGTCGCCCAGTCGCCGAGCTGGTGCGTCCGAAAGATTTGACAACTGGGGTGCGGCGGCGCCGCCGGCCGCGCACCGGGGAGGGTTTCCGATGATCGCCAACGAGCTGGTGGCGAGCGCTTGGAGCAGCACCGCGCACGCCATCCAGACAGTCGCATTGTTTCCGCTGGCCGAACCCGCGCCCAAGGGCATCGACACCGAGAACGTAGTCAGCTTCTTCGCCAGCAAGATCGCGCCGATCCTGCTGGCGGTTCTCGGAGTGATCTTCATTGGCCGAGCCAGCCGCGGCGAGATTTCGAAGGTTCTGACCAGTTCCGCGATCGCCATCGTCGGCCTCGCGTTCATCGCCGGCGCGGCGACGCTGTTCTTCGTCGGCGATTACCTGATTAACCTGATCTTCGAATAGCCGGCGGTTTCCAAAATGCGGCTGCGTACCGACGACGACATCTACCGGGCTCGCCTCGTCTACCTCGGGCCGCCCGGCTACACCCTCCCCGTCCACCTGCCCTATGCACAGTACGGCGTATTCATCCTCCTCGTACCGCTGTACATGTTCGTGCACTGGTTGTTCACGTTCCGGGTCGAACTCTTCCCGGCGTGGGAGATCGCACTCGCCATCGTCACGACCTCGTTCATCTTCCGGCACGTCGACCCCGATCGACCCGCCCGGATGGTGCTCCGCACCGCGGTCACCGACTGGCGACGCACCCGTGAGCCGGCTACCGAACAGCGCGATCCCCGCCTGGTGGCCAGCCACATCCGGATTCGCGAGGGCGTCGCGTGAGCCCGGCGGTCCGCTCCCGCCCGCCGAGCCGGCGACCGACCGCGCGCCGCGTCGGCCCCTCCGGTGAGGCCGTCGCATGAATTCGTCGGCAGCGCCGGACCCCAGTCGGCCGGCCGGCCCGGAGGCCGGAACCGGCAGTAACGGTGCGCAATCAAGCGATTACGCTGACCCACACGCCGGCGACGGCGAGGAAATCGAGGTCGACGCCGTGGTCGGGGCCGGGCAGGGTCCAGTGGCGGTCTTCCGGGCACCCCAGCAGCGGCGAGCACCCGGTGGCGGCCACGACGACATCGACTCTCCCTTTCTCGACCTTTTCCCCGGCGGCGCGCCGCCGGCGACGGCGAGCGGGCGGAAACCCGCCGGGCCGGGACCTGCCAAGCAGACGCCGGCCCGGCAGGCGTCCACCGGGCGGCCATCGACCGGGCAGGCGCCCGCCGGGCG
>DASVMV010000340.1:0-11312 GCA_036384155.1 Micromonosporaceae bacterium | reverse complement strand
AGCCCAGTTCAGCCAACCGGCAGCCAGCCAGTAGCAGATAGACCACGACACGGGCTGGCAGCAACCGACCCCGGCCCTGCGCCCTGCCGGTGCGTTCGAGCGCGTCATCGATCATTTCGAACGGCACCAGCTGGGTCAGCTCACCCAGATGACCCGGCGCGAACCGGCTCGCCGCCACCGTCACCGTGCGCGGCGTTGGAGCCACCTAACCGCCTGACTGAACGGCGTTGGATCTAGAACGTTTGTTGTCGTCTCAGCGACAACAGACGTTCTAGATCCGCCAGAGGTGGGTGGCGCCGGCGCGGCATCGTGGCTCGCGGAGTGAGGCCGGCGGCGGGACGTACGCCGGGCGGGGATCGGGACCTCCAGCCCTGATGCGGCCGGCTGCCCGAGGGGAGCGTTGGTGGCATGATCCCGGTCGTACTCGCCACCGCAGGGGTGGTCCTCATCCTCGCCGGCCCGGTGCTGATCGTGCAGGGTCTCGCCGGCCGGCGGAGCATCACCCACGAACTCGCCAGCCAGAAGATCGCCTTTCCGTCGGGCGCCGGTCTACCCGGCGGGCTTTCCCGGTACGCCGGAAGCCCGGTGCGTACCGGCACCCAGGCGAAGGCTTACTCGGATCTCATCGCCCGTCACGTGGACAAGGCCACGGGCGGACGGACGTACGCCGAGATCGCCGACGAGTGGTTGGCCGGTGGGCGCAAGGACGAGCGGCTGACCCGGCTGCGGGAGATGGCGTTCATGGGCCAGACCCTGCGCGGCGCGCTGCTCGGCGCGTACCAGGCCTGGCAGATCACGGCGCTCGTCACCGCGCTCGGCGTGCTCGTGGCGACGATCGGCGTGGCGTTCCTGGCCATGGCCCTGCACTGGGCCTGACCGGCACCGATCTGGCCGGCCACCGCCAGCACCACGGTGCTCCGCCCCGGCGCCGCCAGGCCGGTCCGGACGGCGCCCCGGATCCCGTAACCGCCTGGCGCTCAGGCCCGTTTGCGGGCCTGCAGGGTGTACGTCTGCGGCAGGCGCCACGGCCGGTCCAGCAGCCGCCACTCGCCGTCCTCGTCGCGGACCGTCTGGCCGGGCAGCGCGTTCCACGGGGCGCTGTCGTGCTCCTCGAGCATCGTGATCTCCATGCCCTCGGCCAGCAGCGCGGTGACCACCTCGCCGAGCCCGTGGTTCCACTCGTGCGTCACGGTGTGCTGGAAGGTGGCGTCCGTCTCGACGTACGTGCCACCCTCGTCCCACACCAGCGGTTCCGGCCGCTCGAAGTAGGGATACTCCACGACTAGAAGGCCGTCCGGCCGGGGGTCGTCCACGGCCCAGAGCATCGGGTGCCCCTCACGCAGGAACAGACGACCGCCGGGGCGTAGCAGCGCGGTCACGACCTGGGCCCACCGCCGGATGTCCGGCAGCCAGCACAGTGCGCCGACGCCCGTGTAGACGAGGTCGAACCCGCCTTCGCCCAGTACGCCCGCAGCGTCGTACACGTCGGCCTCGACGAAGTCGACGTCCGCGCCGACGGTGGCGGCCAGCCGCCGGGCCTCGGCCAGCGAGGCGCCGGAGAAGTCGAGCCCGGTCATCCGGGCGCCGAGGCGGTGCAGCGAGATGGTGTCGGTGCCGATGTGGCACTGCAGGTGTGCGCCACGCAGCCCCGCGACGTCGCCGAGGCGCGGGAGGTCGAAGCGGACCACTTCGCTGAGGTACTCAGGATCCGCGACGAAGCGGTCGAGGGCGTAGTCGGGCGAGGCGGCGTGCGCCGGCGCGCGTTCGTCCCAGTTGGCGCGGTTGAGGCCGCGGTAGTCGGTCACCGCGAGACGGTCCCACGTACGCCGGTGGACCCACCAGCGGATTAGCGATCGACGGGCGGTCGGAGGCCGTGCCGGGGAAGCGGCCGGTAGGTTGGCCGGCATGGGCGACGCGGCGACCGACGGGGTCGTGGAGATCTGGACCGACGGAGCGTGCAGCGGCAATCCCGGCCCGGGCGGGTGGGGCGCTGTGCTGCGCTACGGCGCGCACGAGCGGGAGCTGTACGGCGGCGAGGCGGCGTTGACCACCAACAACCGGATGGAGCTGACCGCCGCCATCATGGCCCTGGAGAGCCTGACCCGGCAGGTCACCGTGCACCTGCACACCGACAGCACGTACGTCCGCAACGGCATCACCGGCTGGCTGGCCGCGTGGAAACGCAACGGCTGGCTGACCGCTGCCAAACAGCCGGTCAAGAACGCCGACCTATGGCGGCGTCTGGAGGCGGCCTGCGCGACCCACCACGTGAGCTGGCACTGGGTGAAGGGCCACAACGGCCACCCCGAGAACGAGCGCGCCGACGCGCTGGCCAACCGCGGCATGGCCGACGCCCGGAAGCCGGCGCCGTCACCTCGCTGACCGGGCCGGCCGGGAAGTCAGGCCGGACGGACGGCCGTGCCGAGCACGTGCGGCGCCGTCGGGAGGGGCACCTGCGTCTGCGGAAACCGGAACCGGTCCAGCGCGGCGACCTCGAAGCCGGCGGCGCGGATCGCCGCGACGGTGTCCCGCCCGGTGTGACAGCCGCCGACAACCAGCGGCCAGATGGTGGCGTCCAGCCCGTGTTGCACCCGCCGCAGTGCGCCCGGGCGCTCCGCCTGCACGTGTTCGAGAAAGCGCAGTTGCCCGCTCGGGCGCAGCACCCGGCGCACCTCGGCGAGCGCCGCGCCCACGTCCGGCACGGAGCAGAGCACGAGCGACATCACCACCGCGTCGAAGGCCTGATCCTCGGCCGGCAACCGCTCGGCCCGGCCGTCAACGACCGTCACCGGCACCGCGGCACCCGTCGCGGCGCGCTCGGCGGCGGCCCGCAGATGTGGTTCCGGTTCCACGGCCAGCACCTCGATCACCGACGGTGGGAAGTGGCCGAAATTACCGCCGTTGCCGGCGCCGACGTCGATGACCCGACCGGTGAGACCGCTGAGCAGACGCCGTCGGTGCTCGACCAGCCCGGCGTCGTCCATCCGCGTGCAGGCTCGTTCGTACATCCGCGCGAAGATCGGACGGGACGCCTTACGGTTGGCCATCGGTACGGCTCCTGTCGTAGGTGGTGGCTTTCGGCTCCGTCGGCCGGCGCCCAGCGGTACGAAGTGACCCCACTCGGTTGAGGGCATCGAACCAGAACGGGGCGCCAAACGATACCGCGGCGGCGGTCGTCAGCCAGCCGAGCAGCGTCAGAATGACGCCCACCGGGCCGGTGTGCCGCAGGGCATCGGTCAGGAAGGGAACGGTCAGCCAGGGGCGGCGAAGGCAGGACTTTCCGTCGTGGTGCGCCGCGCAGTCGGCGATCGCCTCCTCGACCCCCCAGCCGACGGGGAGGGGCAGGTCCTCGAGGATTGTCCGCTGGGCGGCCAGGCAGTGCTCCCGATCGGGGCCCTCCGCAGGACAGCCTTCGGCGACCAGCGCCTTTGCCACCACGGCGTTGCGTATCGGCTCGTCCCGGTAGAGGGTCTGCGCGACGTCGAAGGCGTTGACATTGACCAGGACCGCCAGAATCGCCCCGGCCAGGAACAACCGCCACTGCGCCCAGCGTTTGTACCACCCGCTGACCCGGGCCATCTGCTCGTCGTACCACTGCTCGATCCCGCTGCGAAGGCGTTCGACGTCGCCGCGCGCGTCGCGGAGAAGGGCCAACAGGGCAGACCGCGCCGGAATGGTCTCGTCGAGCTTCTCGACCGCGGCACCGAATCGCCGCAGATCGGCCTTGTCGGCATCGTCCGGGACGAGGAGGTCGATGAGCGCACCGGCAAAGGTTCGACCGGACACGTACGACGCGAGGTGCATCTCGTCGCGCCGCGTGGTGAACCTGCCTCTCAGCCACGCGGTCACTCCGTGGTCGGGTGGTGCCTCGAACTGGCCGGGTGCCGGCGGGACGGGTAGCCCCGGGCAGGCCGGACGGTGCAGCGTGGCGATGATCGGGTGCGCCAGGACCAGATCGGCGAGCGGCGCGGGCGGCTTGTGACTGGCCGGGTCGGCCCGTTTCAGGTCCGCCGCGAGGCGCAGCCCCGCGGTTGCCAGACCGTTGAGTTTGTCGCGGGTCTTCCCCGCCTCCAGGAGGCCGAGCGGCACGGCGGGCGGGACCGGTGCCGAGGTGGAGGCTCCCGGCGTGGCCGGCGGGATGTCCAGCATTTCCCGCAGCCCGCGGAGCAGGTAGTCGCCCCGTTTGTTCAACCGCTTGCTGATGTATTCCAAAACGCCGGTGCAGATCAGGCTGGCGGTCAGGAAGACGAAGAACAGGCCGATCGCCGTATCTATCACTACCGAGCCGGGCATCGTCCACCTCCGGCGCGAAGCGGTGACGAGACCAGAGCAATTTTCCTCTTCGGACTCGCGGCCCTCCATCCTGCGCCCGACAGTTACGAGTCAGAGCGCTGGCATAAACCCGACATCGCCGGGCTGAACGTGGCGTTCTCCCGGTGGCCGCCGACGGGCGAGTAGAAATTCCGCCGTCCGGGTATTGGCGACGGACATGAGCAAGGTGGTGAGTTCCGGCTCCGACGGATCGCAGGCCGGGCGAGTGGGCAAGGTCGCGGTCATCGCGCACCGGAAGAAGACGCTCGGCGGGGGCCTCGACGAACTGCGCTCGACGCTGGTCGGCGCGGGAATCGAGGACCTGATCTGGTACGAGGTGCCGAAGAGCCGGAAGGCGCCGAAGAAGGCGCGCAAGGCGCTCGACAAGGGCGCCGACCTGATCTTCGTATGGGGCGGGGACGGCATGGTGCAGCGGTGCGGCGATGCCCTGGCCGGCTCCGGCGTGCCCGTCGCGATCCTGCCCGCGGGGACGGCAAATCTGTTCGCCACCAACCTGGGCATCCCGGCGGACCTGGCCGAAGCGGTGCGGATCGGCCTGCACGGCCGGCGCCGGAAGCTCGACCTTGGCCGCCTCAACGGCGAACACTTCGCGGTCATGGCCGGCGCCGGCTTCGACGGCGACCTGATCCGGGAGGCGGACCGCACGCTCAAGGGGAAGCTCGGCCGGTTGGCCTACGTGTGGACCGGGCTGCGGCAGGTCCAGGACGACCCGGTCCGGACGAAGATACGCGTCGACGGCGCCGACTGGTTCGACGGGGAGGCGACCTGCGTTCTGTTCGGCAACGTCGGGACGATAACGGGGGGGATCCCCGCGTTCGACGACGCCCGCCCGGACGACGGCTGCCTGGAGGTCGGCGTGTCGACGGCGAACGGTGCCGTGCAGTGGGCACGGACGCTCGGCCGGATGGCTGCCGGCCGGTCGGAGGAGTCGCCCTTCGTGCGGATCACCCGGGGTCGGAAGATCCGGGTCAGGTTCGGTGCGCCCACCAGGTACGAGCTCGACGGTGGGGCCCGGACGGAGGTCACCCGCCTCAAGGCGCGGGTTGCCCCGGGTGCCCTGACCGTCTGCTGCCCCGACCCACGTCCCGCCGGATGACCAGATCGATGCCGGGTCACTCTCCGATGCGGCCGTCGATCAGTTCGCAGGCGATGTCGAGGTGGCCGGTGTGTCGGGCGTACTCCTGAAGCACGTGGAAGAGGATCGCGGTCAATGAGGGACGCGCGGCGTCCTCGGTGAAGCGGCCGCCGAGCGCGGCCAACGTCGACGGGTCCGTTGTCTCGACGATGCTGCGGGTACGGCGGCCGCCCTCCCGCAGCGCGGCCAGCAGCTCGGGCAGGGACTCGTCCGTGCCCACGTGCCAGCGGTCCTGTCGCTGGTCGCCCCACGGGTCCGGCACCTGGTCGGCGAGGAAGCCCCAGAGCAGCCACCGGCGCTCCATGTAGGTCAGGTGCTTGACCAGCTCGATCGGGGACCAGCCCGAGGGTAGGCGGGTCGAGCGCAGTTCGGCCTCGGTGAGACCGGACACCTTGTCGGCGACCTTCTCCCGGTAGTAGTCGAGGTAGCGCAGGAAGAGCGCCGCGACGTCGGACGAGGGTCCCGGGTCAGGCAGGGGCAGGCTCATGGCCCGCAGTATTCCTGCCTGGGATTTGAATCCGGCACAGGCGGGTACCCCGGCGCGTGAGCAAGGTGCTGGAGGACGGCGACATCTACTTTCTGTACCGACCGCGGGTGGCGGACGAGCATGTGGAGTCGCTGGCCGAGGTGCAGCGTCTGCTGACGGTGTTACGGCCGTGGCGCCCACGCGCGCGTACCCGCCTCCTGGTGGTGGGCCGAAAACAGCTGCCCGAGATCGACGAGCGAGAGCGTTTCTGGGCCTTCGTCGACGCCGTCGTGGACCGGCCGGAGCAGCTGCAGGACGCGTTGCAGCCGCGCCGGTACCCGACGAAGACCCGCGGGCAGCGGTACCAGCCGCCGGCCCGGCCCGCAGCCGAGGGCGCGTACGCCATCACCCGGCACGACGACCACACCCATCTCGCCTATCAGCTCGAACTGCCCCGCCGGCCGGGTGCGCCGCAGCGGGAACTGCACATCGAGCCGGAGGCGAGCTACGTCGTCACGGTGAAGAACCCGCAGGCCCCGTCGCCGCCCGGGGTCGGCCGGCCCGGCCCGGGACGGGCGCACTTCCCGGCTGATCTACAGGACCGCTTTCGTGGGCGCCGCTTCGCGCCGCTCGATCCGCCGACGTTCCTCGACCAGCCCGGCGCGGAGATCGTGCTCATCGGTGCGGCGCACGACGCCTCCGCCGAACTCGGCATCGATCTCGACGCCGAAGTCGAGCGGGCGGCCCGCAGTACGATCTTCGAGGACCTGCGCATCGGGCGCGAAGAACGGCCGACCGAACCGCTGTTCGCCGGCCAGTGGCGCTGACGTCGGCCCGGATCATGCGGGGGGTAGGGGAAGGCACCGTACCCGGACCTGATCGTCACCGAAGGCGACGATCGCGCCGAAGGTCAGGTCGTCGGTGATGGCAGCGACGTTGGCCAGGATCATCCTGACGATCTGTCCGGCCCGGCGCCCGCTGCCGCCCCGCACCAGCACCACCGACGGCGAGGCTGCGCCGGCCGCCGCGAGCAGTAAATCGAAGTCCGTGTCACCCGATACCAGAACTCGCCGCTCGTTGCGTGCCCGGGCGAGCACCAACTGGTCGGGCGCCGCGGACATGCCGTACGCCCGTACATGGCTCGCGGGATGACCGGCATCGGCGAGGCCGGACGCGACCTTGGGCGACAAACTGTTGTCGACGAGGAACCTCATGCGACATACCGAAGCGGCAGCTCCCGCTCCCTGACCGCCGCCGCGGCGTACCGCAGTACTTCGGCCACGTCTTCCCGCGTCACGTCGGGCAGGTCCGCCATGATCTCCTGAACGGTCATCCCGTCGCCCAGCATCGCGAGCACGGTGGCGACCGGTATCCGCAGGCCGCGGATGCACGGCATTCCGCTCATGACCGCGGGATCTACCGTGATGCGCTCGAACCTCACGCCGGGATCGTAACCTCGCGGAAGCCGTGTCCCTGGTCGCTTCGCTTTTTTGGGGGCCACGGACCCCCGACGGCACCCGGCCCGGGGTCTACTTTGGCAGCTGCCCGGTTATCCCGACGACGGCGGCGATCAGCTCCGGACCGTCGAGCAGGACGAGATCGTTGTGGTCGGCGCCCTCGACCGACGTCACCCGCACGGGTCCGGCGGCGCCGGCCGCGACCGCCCGGCTCTGTTCCGGCGGCACGATCGAGTCGGCGGTGCCGTACACCACCGCGGTCGGCACGGCCACCCGGCGGATGTGCGATGCGGTGGGGTATTGGTCCCGCAGCAACGGTCCGGCCGGCACGAACGGATAGTGCAGCCGGGCCAGCGATCGCAGGTCCACAAAGGGCGATCGCAGCACCAGCGCGGCCGGCGGGTGCTCGGTCGCCAGTTCGGTGACCACGGCGGCGCCCAGGCTCTCGCCGTAGTAGACGAGCCGGTCCGGCGGCACCCGGGCCACGTCGACCAGATGTCGGTACGCCGCCCGAACGTCCCGGGCCAGACCCGCCTCCGACGGCGAGCCGGGGTTCCCGCCGTACCCGCGATAGTCGAACAGCAGCACGGCGAAGCCGCGGGTGGCCAGCGCGGCGGCCAGCGGCATACGGTCCGACCGGTTGCCGGCGTTGCCGTTGGCCACCAGCACGGTGAACCCGTGGCCGGGCCCGGCGGCCCGGGCGGGCGGCACCAGCCAGCCGCCCAGTGCGAGCCCGTCCGCCGTCTCCAGCCGCACATCGCGGGCGCCGGGCAGCAGTTCCGCCGCCCGGGGAACCGGCGACCGGTCGGGAAAGTAGATGAGCCGTCGCTGCGCCAGCCACAGCGCCGTCACCAGCAGGCCGAGCACAACCAGCACGACGAGGGTCGGCCGCACGAGGACCCAGACCCTGCTCACCCCGCCCATTCAACCCGACTCCGGCCGCCGGTACCGTCGTCCGCATGCCGTCTCGCCGTACCCGCGCGGCCGGCGTGCTTGCACTGTTCGCCGTGCTGGCCGCCGCGTGCACCGGACCGGACCTGCCGCCCTCGCCCGCCTCACCCGGTCCGTCCGGAGGCGCAACCCCCACTGCGGGGGAGGCGCCGGTAGCCCCGGTACGCGTCAAGGTGCGGGTGCCGCCCGGCCTCGCGGACAAGCCGTACGACGTGCCGCGGCACCTGACCGTGCCGGCCGGCTGGTCCGCGTCCGTGTATGCCCGGCTGGCCGAGCCGCGCTTCATGGCTCTGACCCCCGCCGGCGATCTGCTGGTGTCGCAGCCCAGCCACGGTGCCGTCCGGCTGATCCGGCGCGGCGCCGACGGCACCGGTCAGGCCAGCGAGTTCCTGGCCGGCCGGAACCGGCCGCACGACATCGTCTTCGCCGATGTGTCCGGGCGCACCTGGGTGTTCGTGGCCGAGGCCGACCGCGTGGTCCGGTACCCGTACCGCAAGGGGGACCTGCGCGCGTCCGGCGGCGAGGTGGTGGTGGACGGCCTGCCCGACACCAGCACGCCGGAACTGCGCGGCCGGTACGCCCACGTGCTGAAGAACATCGCGGTACGCGATGGCCGGCTGTACGTGGCGATCGCCTCCACCTGCAACGCCTGCGTCAGCGACACGCAGAGCGACCCGCAGCGCGGCGCGATCTACACCTACGACGCGGCCGGGCGCAACGCCGACCGCCGCCTCTTCGCCCGCGGCCTGCGCAACGCCGAGGGGCTCGCATTCGCGCCGGGCTCCGGCGACCTGTGGGTCGTGGTCAACAACCGGGACAACCTGCCCGTGCCCGACGACCGGGACGTTGACGGGGACGGGCACAGCGACCGCGGCCGGGCGATTCCCGAGTACGTCGACGACCACCCGCCGGAGCCGTTCACCCGGGTCCGCGAGGGCGGCTTCTACGGCTGGCCGTTCTGCAACCCCAACCCGGACAAGGGGCTGCGCAACATGCCCTACGACCGCGACTACGATTTCAACCGCGATGGCCGGGCCGCCGATTGTGCCACCGCGACGCCGATCGACGTCGGCATCCAGGCGCACTCCGCGCCGCTGGGCCTTACCTTCACGGCCGGTACGAAAGCGCCCGACCTCGGGGCTGTGATCGCGCTGCACGGGTCGTGGAACCGCAGTCGGCCCACCGGCTACAAGGTGATCTACTTTCCGTGGCAGGGCGGTCCGGGCGAGCAGCGCGACCTGGCCAGCGGGTGGCTCGACGAGTCGAAGGGCCGTTCCTGGGGCCGTCCGGTCGACGTCGCGATCGACGTCGACGGCTCGCTGCTGGTCAGCGACGACCGAAGCGATGCGGTGATCCGCCTGACGCCGCCACGTTCCGGCGGCTGAGCCAGCGGGCCGGTCTGGCCGCTGACGCGGCCCGACGCGGCTGAGGCCAGACCGGCCCGTTCTGCGATCCACGGGCGGATGGGGCACAGTGGCAGCCATGGACCGACCGACCGGCGTGGTGTTCCCGCAGACCGACGGCGGCCGCAGCACGTCCGCCCTGGGGCGGGCCGTGGTGGCGGACGCGCTGCGTGCCGTCGACCCGGTCGGTGCCCGCGCCGCCGAGCACGAGACCAACTGGCGGCACGGCTACCTGGGCCACTTCCGTCGGCTCGTCGAGGCCGGCCTGCTGTCCCGGGACGCGCCGGTGACGATCGCCCGCGACGGGCTCGCCTCGCTGCACAAGCGGATGCGGGTGATCCGCAACGACGGCACCGAGACTGGCCTGGGCGACGTGTTCACCGGCGCTCCGTTCGAGCCACTGCACACGGCGACGGTCGTCGGCACGGGGGAGGTGGATCGCGAGCTGAGTGTGCCGTACCGCGGCCGGCGGCTGCGCGGCGACGACCTGCGCAGTCGGCTCGACGCGTGGGTGGCGGCCGGCGTGATCGAGCCGTCGTGCGCCGAAGCGGTCCACCTGGTCCAGTCCAACCCGGACTGGCTGCGCCTGGACGAGCAGCGGGTCGCGGTGCTCGGCGCGGGCGCGGAGATGGGCCCGCTGCGGTCCCTGCTGCGCTGGGGCGGCCAGGTCCTCGCCGTCGATCTGCCCCGGCCCGAGGTCTGGCGCCGGGTGCTGGACACGGCGCGGCGGTCCGGCGGACGGCTGCACGTACCGGTCCCGCACGGCGCCGACGCCGACGACCGCGAGCTGGCGGCATACGCCGGTGCCGACCTGCTGCACCGGCTCCCGCAGGTGGCCGAGTGGCTGCTCGGCGCCGAGAGCCGGCTGGTGCTGGGCAACTACGTGTACGCCGACGGTGCCACCAACGTGCGGGTCGCCATGGCGGTCGACGCGCTCACCTGCCAGCTGCAAGCCCGCCGTGCCGACACCGCCCTGGCGTTTCTCGCCACCCCGACCGACGTGTTCGCCGTACCCGGCGAGGCCGTTCGGCATGCCGAACGCGGCTACGCGGCCCGCGGCCTGGCGCGCCGGACCCTGCGCGTGGTCTCCGGCGGCCGGCTGCTGCACCGAAACTACCCGCCGGGGGCGGACCCGGGCATCAATGACAGCCTCGTCCCGCAGCAGGGCCCGAACTACGCGCTGGCCAAGCGGCTGCAGCGGTGGCGGGCCACGGTGGCCCGGGACGCCGGCGCGACGGTGTCGCTCAAGGTCGCGCCGCCCACCCGCACCCGGTCCGTGCTGCGCAACCGCGCCCTCGCCGCCGCCTACGCCGGCGCGCACCGCTTCGGTATCGAGGTGTTCGAACCGGCGACCAGCAACACCCTGATGGCGGCGCTTCTGGTGCATGACCTGCACACCGCCCAACCGGCGCTGGACCATCCGTGGCAGGACGAGGCGTACGGCGCGGCGCACGGCGGGCTGTGGCGGGTGCCCTACGCACCGCGCAGCGCCCTGGGCATCGCGGTCCTGCTCGGCCTGGGTGGCGCGCGGGCCTGACCGGGCTACGGCGTGGCCGGGCGCCGGAACC